>JBBRFR010000025.1:0-19576 GCA_038241485.1 Burkholderiales bacterium | reverse complement strand
GCTCGAACGCGCGGCCGCTGCGCTCGGCGCCGCAGAAAAAGCACTCGCCACCCAGCGCCGCCTGGTGGAGCTCAACGCCACCGGCCAGCTGGAGCTTGACCAGGTCGATGCTGAGGTGGGAAAGACCCGCGCCGAGATGAGCCAGATCAAGGTGCAGCTTGGCAAATGCCGCATCACCGCGCCGTTCAGCGGGCGGGTGTCGGAACAGAAGATGCGCGAGCAACAGTTTGCGCAGCCGGGCCAGGCCGTGCTCGAGATCCTCGATGACAGCGTGCTCGAAGTGGAATTCATCATGCCGTCGCGTTGGCTCGCCGAGGTGCGCCCCGGCAGCGACCTGCGCATCGCGGTCGACGAGACCGGCCGAGACTACCCCGCCAAAGTGCAGCGCATCGGCGCACGCGTGGATCCCGTGAGCCAGTCCATCAAAGTGGTGGCCACCATCAGTGGCCGCCCGCCCGAACTGGTGGCTGGCATGAGTGGTCGTGTGTTGGTGCAACGCCAACGCCGACCCTGATCCGGCCCAGGTCAACGAATCCATATAACCAGGCGCCGGCCAAGGCGCAAAGCGAGGTCCCATGACGCCCAAGAATCCTCTTTTGACCCGCCGCCCTGGCCACCGTGTGCTGCCACTTGAGGCGCGCTTGATGTTCGACGCGGCTGCCGCGGTCGATGCGACGAAGAACACCGATACCACTGTGAGCGCCGTGAGCGACGTGACGCAAATCGCCGCTCCGGTCGCAGCGAGCACCGCGCCCAGCGCCCCTGCCGCCGACCTCACCGCCCGTGACACTGCACCTCGCGAGACCGCCGCGCCCGTGTCTCTCGCAACCCGCGGCATGGTGGGTGGCTCGGCCGAACTGCAGGCGGCTTGGAACACCGCCTTGGCGCAGGTCAACGGCTTGCTCGCACAGTTGCCCAACCGCGAGAACTTCACGCAGCTGCTGGCCGATTGCTTCGGCGCGGCCGGTACCGACGCCGCTGTATTCGCCCAGCGTGTCGAGACCCTGGCAGATGCCTTGCGCACCGAGGGCCTGCATCTTCAGATCGAGTTGCGCACGGGTGCCGAGATGCAAGGTGCATACGCCGCTTACGCGGCGCACAGCCCCGACGGCACCGAACGCATCTACATCAACTCCGACTGGCTGGCTCGCGGTGCCTCGCAGGACGCCATCGCCAGCGCCTTGCTTGAAGAAGCGGGGCATGCGATCGACCAGCGCCTCAATGCAGGCGTCGACACGCCCGGAGACGAAGGCCAGCACTTCTCAGCCCTCGCGCGCGGCGAGACGGTCAACGCCTACCGCTCGGCGGCCTTCCTGGCCGATGCCGACCAGTCGACGCTCATGATCGACGGCTCGCATGTCGCCGTCGAATTCGCCGAGCTGGCGGTTCCGTTCCCCGAAGGCTTCATTGGCACCGTGGGCTCAAACAGCGCCCAGGCCAACGGGATTCTCAATTTCGCCACACTGGGCATCACCCGAGCGTCGTTCTACCAAGACTCCGGCACGGGTTCATTCACCTCGCAGGGCAACGACATCCCAGGTGGCTTGAGGCTCACCCTCAGCTCGGGCCAGGTCATCAGCGTCACTGGCGCCATCAACTGGCGGGAGACCCAGGGCAGCACTCTGTACTGCTTTGGTTTCATTCCCAATCCGGCCACGGCGTCTGTGTCGTTCAGCTACGGCGCCAGCAGCACCTTCACGATTTCGAGCACAAGCAATTTCGGCCTCGAACTGGTGGGAGTCAATTACACCGCGGCGGACAACTCCAACGTCAGCGGCAACGCGGCCACCTCGGGCTTGCTGACCGCGCTCAACACCTACCTCGCCACGGTGCGGGCCAACGACCCGAATGGCCCCGTGAGCGTGACCTCATTGAGCACCAGCGACACCACGCCTGCGCTCGGGGGCAATGCCACGCTCGGCGCGGGCGAATCGCTGAGCGTGCTCGTTAATGGCGTGAGCTACACCACGGGCAATGGCCTGACGGTGGGCGGCGGCACCTGGTCATTGACCATCCCGAACGGCAATGCACTCACGGCCGGCAGCACTTACTCAGTGACGGCCACGATCACCAACAGTTCGGGGTACACCCTGACCGACACCACGGCAAGCGAGCTGGTGATCACGGCGCCCGACAGCACCGCCCCCGTGGTGACGGCCAGCCAGTCGTTCAGCTACGCAGAGAACCAGAGCAGTGGCACCACGGTGGGTACCGTGGCCGCCACCGATGCGGTCGGCGTGACCGGCTTCCGCTTCAGCAGCACGAGCACCGCCACCAGCGCTGATGGTTACTACAGCATCAACGCCAGCGGCCAAATCAGCCTGACCACGGCAGGAGCCACGGCCGGTGTGTCGGCCAACGACTACGAGACCTCGCCGAACAGCTTCGTCTACGGCGTACAGGCGAGCGATGCCGCGGGCAACTGGTCTAGCGCCGTCAACGTCACACTCAACGTGACCGATGTGGACGACACCGCTCCCGTGGTGACGGCCAGCCAGTCGTTCAACTACGCAGAGAACCAGAGCAGCGGCACCACGCTCGGCACCGTGGCCGCCACCGATGCGGTGGGCGTCGCCGACTACCGCTTCAGCAGCACAGCCACGGGCACCAGCGCCGATGGCTACTACAGCATCAACTCCAGCGGCCAGATCAGCCTGACCACCGCTGGTGCCACGGCCGGTGTGTCGGCCAACGACTACGAGACTTCGCCCAACAGCTTTGTCTACGGCGTGCAGGCGCGCGACGCGGCAGGCAACTGGTCGAGCGCAGTCAACGTTTCGTTCAACGTGACCGACGTGGATGACACCGCCCCGGTGGTGACGGCCAGCCAGTCGTTCAGCTACGCCGAGAACCAGAGCAGTGGCGCCACGCTCGGCACGGTGGCCGCCACCGATTCGGTGGGCGTCACGGACTACCGTTTCAGCAGCACAGGCACCACCACCAGCGCTGACGGTTACTACAGCATCAACAGCAGCGGAGAGATCAGTCTCACACCTTCCGGCGCTGCGGCCGGTGCGGCGTCTGGCGACTACGAGACTTCGCCCAACAGCTTTGTCTACGGCGTACAGGCACGCGACGCGCAAGGAAATTGGTCGAGCGCAGTCAACGTGTCGTTCAACGTGACCGACGTCGACGACACCGCCCCAATGGTGACGGCCGGCCAGTCGATCTCCTATGCAGAAAACCGCACAGCGGGTGCGGTGCTCGGCACCGTGGCTGCGAGCGACAACCTGAGCGTGACGGGCTTCCGCTTTGCCGACACCGGCACCAGCACCAGCACCGACGGTTTCTACGCCATCGACAGCGCCGGCCAGTTGAGCCTTACTGCCGCAGGTGCCGCTGCCGGCGTGGCAACCAACGACTACGAGGCCACGCCCAACGGGTTTGCCTACGGCGTGCAGGCACGCGACGCCGCCGGCAACTGGTCGGGCACGGTGAGCGTGACCCTGACCGTGACCGACGTCAACGAAGTGCCCCCCGTCTGGAACGACGTTGCCCAAGCAGCGGAAGACACACCAGCCACCGGCAACGTGCTGGTGAACAACGCCTCGCCCGACCTGAGGGTCGTGTCGTACACGATTGCAGGCGTGAGCTACCCGGCCGGTACACCGGCGGTGATCGCTGGCGTGGGCACGTTCAGCCTGAGCGCCAGCGGGGGCTACACCTTCACCCCGCTGCCCAACTGGAACGGGAGCGTCCCGGCGATCACCTACCTCACCGATGGCGTGCAATCGGGGAGCATTGCACTCGTGATCACCCCGGTGAATGACGCCCCGACGCTCGCACCCGGCGCATTTTCAACGCGTCAAGGTCAGCCGTGGGAAGGCCAGCTCCCGGGCGGCACCGATGCCGAAGGCGACAGCCTCAGCTATTCGCTGGTGCAGGGCCCTGCGCATGGCAGCCTCACCTTGAATGCAGACGGTAGCTACCGCTACGTGCCCACCCCGGGATACAGCGGCGCTGACCGTTTTCGCGTTGAGGCGTCCGACGGGCAGGGCGGCAGCGCCACGGTCTGGATCGAGGTGAACGTGACGCCGGCGCCGACCATCGTGCCGCCGGCGGCACCGCCTGCCGTTCCCCAATCTACGCCGGCACCGGCACCGGCTCCAGCGCCCGCGCCGGTCGCCGCGCCGGTGCTGGCCGAGCCGCCGAAAACCTTCGATTCGGCGCTCCGTGCCGTCGAAACCCGCTCCGACGCGGTGCTGGTTGCGAAGACCGTCGATGCCGTGGGCAGCAGCGGCGTCGGCACCCTCGTGGCACGCGAATCGAACGCCGCCGACATCTACACCCGGCCCAGCGGTTTCCAGATCATGGTGAGCCCGTCGCCCGAGCCGTCGCTCAAAGTTTTCCGCGGCCTGGACGACCAGGTGGCCAAGCTTGGCACGCAGGTGAACCTGCAAGTGCCAGCCGACACCTTCGTGCACAGCAACATCAACGAGACGGTGATCTTGCAGGCCACACTGGCCGACGGCCGGCCGCTGCCCAGCTGGTTGCTGTTCGACGGCAAGTCGGGCGCCCTGACCGGCGAGGTGCCGGCCGATTGGCGCGATGACCTGGTGATCCGCGTGGTGGCCCGCGACTCGCAAGGCCGCGAGGCGATGGCCATGATGCGAATCAAGGTCAGCGAGCCGGCCGCGCGCCCCGGCGCCGGCCTGAGCCGCCAGCTGATGCAAGGCCATGTCTGGCGTGCCGATGTCGCGGCCCACGCCACAGTCGCGCGCGTCGCGCCGCGAATCTGATCTCTGACCGATGCGCGCAGAGCCCATCGTCATCGATGCCGCCGACGCCACGCTGCACCTGCTGGAGTCATGCCAGCGCGTGGGCAGCCGCGCAGAGCGACGCTTCGTGCTGCTCAACCGCAGCCGCGAGGTCTGGCCTTACCAGAGCGCGCTGCTGCTTGAAAACGGCGAGGCGCTGGCGCATTCCGGCGTGGGCAGCGTCGAGAAGCAAGGCCCTTATGGGCTGTGGCTGAAACGTCTGGCAACGGCGCTGCGCCAGCGCGAGGCCGGTGGCTTGCAGCCTGACGATGTGCCCGCCGACCTGCAAGCCGAGTGGGTCGACTACTGGCCCGCCCACCTGCTGCACCTGCCCGCCGCGCGCATCAGCCCCGACTCACCCCCTACTCAGGCACCCACACTGTGGCTCGTGCGCGAGCTGCCGTGGTCCCCGCGGGAAGTGGCCGAGCTGCAGCGATGGTGGCAATGCTGGCAGCAACACGATGACCTGGCCGAGCGTGCGGCAGCGCGCGGCCACCGCGCAAGCTGGATGAGCTTGCGGCACCACTGGCAAACCCGGCGCGGCAAGCTGGCGGCCATCGCCACGGCAACCCTGCTGGGCCTGCTGTTCTGGCCGGTGAGCCTCACGCTGCGTGCGCCCGGTGAACTGGTGCCGCGTGAGCCCGTCGTGCTGCGCGCGGCCATCGACGGCACGGTGCGTGGTTTCAAGGTCGAACCCAATCAGCCTGTGAAGGCCGGGCAGGTGCTTGCCGAGCTTGACGACGCCGGCTGGCACGGCCGCCTGCAGGTCGCGCAGCACGCACAGGCCACCGCCGAAGCAGAGTTGCGGCAGGTCCATCAACAGTTGCTGAACGACCCGCGCGCCCGCTCGCAACTCGCTGCGGCCCAGGGCAAGTATGAAGAGCGCCGCGCCGAAGTCTCCTATCTGACGCAGCAGGTGCAGCGGGCCGTGATCGTCGCTCCGCAAGACGGCGTGGTGCTGATCCAAGACCCGGGCAGCTGGCCCGGCCGCACCGTCGCCACAGGCGAGGCCATCATGAAACTGGCACAGCCACAAGACCAGGAAGTCGAAGCCTGGCTGGCGGTGGCCGATGCCGTCGACCTGCCGGCGGGCACGCCGATGTCGTTGCAGCTCGCGAGCCTGCCGGGGCGCCCCGTTGCGGCCAGGCTCAACCTGTACGCCTTCGAGGCCGAGCAGCGCGCCGACCACGGCCTGGGCTATCGCCTGCGTGGCACGCTCACCGCAAATGCCAGCGAGCGCCTTGGCTCGCGCGGCACCGTGCGCATCGAAGGGCCACGCGTGCCGCTGATCTACTGGTTGCTGCGCCGCCCGCTAGCGGCGCTGCGTGAAAGCACGGGTTGGTAGGCATGGCTGCTGGTGGCGCCACCCTGCCGGCCTGGCCCGCGCTGCGCGAAGAGTTGCGCCTCTTTGAGGGCCCGGCCGATGCAGCCGGCCAGCCCACCTGGACGCTGCAAGACCCGGTTCGCCATCGTTTCCTGCGCATCGACTGGCTGACCTGGGAAGTGCTGCGCCGCTGGTGGCTGGGCGACGCTGCCTTGATTGCAGACGAGATCGGCCGCCACACCACGCTCGACGTGAGCGCGCAAGACGTGGCTGAGGTGCTGGCGCTGGCGCGGCGTGAAGAGCTGGTGCACCCACACGCCGCTCCCGAGCCCGTGCCCACGGGCTCCATCTGGCGGCGCGCTTCTCAATGGCTGCTCCACAACTACCTCTTCTTCCGGATCCCGCTGCTGCGGCCAGACCGCTTGCTGGGCGCGATGCTGCCGTGGCTGCGTTGGGCTGGCAGCGGCGGTTTCCGAGCTGTCACGGCGGTCGCTTTACTGGCGGGGCTCTTCGGCGTCACCCAGCAGACCGAACAACTGCACGCCCAGTGGCTCGACATGTTGTCGTGGCGTGGGTTGCTGCTCTATGGCGCCACGCTGGTGCTGGTGAAACTTGCACATGAACTGGGCCATGCATTGGTCGCCAAGCACCACGGCTGCCGGGTGCCGACCATGGGCATCGCTTTCATGGTGCTCTGGCCGGTGGCCTACACCGACACCACCGAGGCGTGGCGTCTGGCCAACCACCGTGCACGCATGCGCATTGCCGCGGCGGGTGTGTTCGTCGAACTCGCGGTTGCCGCGTGGGCGACCCTGGCTTGGGCACTGCTGCCTGATGGCGTGCCCCGCACTGCGGCCTTCGTGCTCGCCACCATGACCTGGGTGACCTCGGTGCTGATCAACCTGAGCCCGTTCATGCGTTTCGACGGCTACTTCCTGCTGTGCGACGCACTCAATTTGCCCAACCTGCACGAGCGCTCGTTCGCGCAGGCTCGCCTCTGGTTGCGCCGCGTGTTGCTCGGCTGGAAGCAGGCATCGGCCGAGACCTTCACGCCCGCGGCGCGTCGCGCGTTGATCGCATTCGCGCTGGTGACCTGGGCCTGGCGCTTGTTGCTGTATTTGGGCATCGCCTGGACGGTTTACACCTTCGGATTCAAGTTGCTTGGCGTGGCCTTGCTGGTGGTGGAGCTTGGCTGGTTCATTGCAGCGCCGGTGGCCAAGGAGTTCAAAACCTGGCGCGAAGGCTGGCCGCAATGGCGCGGTGAGCGGCGTGCACGCTTGAGCCTGGCAGGCTTGGCGTCGCTTCTGGTGCTGTCGTATGTGCCGTGGTCCAGCAGCGTTACCGGCGCCGCCCTCGTGCAGCCGGCCCAGACGCTGGCGGTGCGCTTGCCGGTCGCAGCGGTCATCGAATCGGCGCCTGCGCCAGCGGGCTCGCGTGTGCAGGCAGGTCAGGAGTTGCTGCGCGCCACGACCCCCGATCTGGCTCGCCAGGCGGCGGCGGCACAGGCGCAGGTTGAACGCCTGCAACGTGAGGTGGCCGGTGCCGCCATGGGCAGCGACCAACAGGCGCAGTGGGCCTCCCTGCAGGCGGAGTTGAGCACCGCCCGCGAGCAGCTGCTGGCAGTGCAAGAGGCCATGGCGCGCCTGCGGCCGGTGGCGCCCTTCGACGGTGTGGTGGTCGATGTGCTGCCGGGCTTGCAGGCCGGTGGCACCGCGCCACCCACCGGCCAAGTGCTTCTGCACCTGGCTTCGCCCGGCCGCTGGAGCGCCGTGGCCTATGTGGACGAGCTCACTGCCCGGTCACTGAGCGTGGGCCAGACGGCGCAGGTGGGTCTTGATGCCCGGCCGATGCACCGCCAATCGGCACAGGTGCTGAGCGTCGCCCCTCAGCCGACCAGCCTCGTCACCGAGCCGATGCTGGTGCAGGCCCACGGCGGCATGATCGACGCACGTGAGGCGCCGGGAGGGTGGGTGCCGGCGCACTCGCTCTACCGGGTGACCTTGTCGCTGGACGAGCCGCTGCCACTCGAGCCCCGAAGCTGGCGCGGGCATGTGCGCGTCAGCACGGCGCCTGAAAGCTGGGCGGCTCGTCTGTGGCGCCGTGCAAATGAAGCTTGGTGGCGTGAAGCGGGCTTCTGACCCGATGTGGCGAATGCGGGAATGACGCGGTGTGTTCAGCAGCGCGCGCTGTTCACAAGCCGCTGCAGGCCTTCCTGATCGAGGATCTGGATGTCGCGCTGTTTCACATCGAGCAGCCCGTCGTCATGGAACTTCGAGAACGTGCGGCTCACCGTTTCGAGCTTGAGCCCGAGGTAGCTGCCGATCTCTTCGCGTGTCATGCGCAGCACCAGCGAAGACGCCGAGAAGCCCCGTGCCTGCAATCGCTGCGCAAGGTTTAACAAGAAGGCGGCCAGGCGCTCTTCAGCGCGCATGCTGCCGAGCAGCAGCATCACCCCATGGTCGCGCACGATCTCGCGGCTCATGATTTTGTGGAACTGGCGCTGCAACTCGCCAAACTCGCGCGACAAGGCTTCGAGCTGGTCGTAGGGGATCACGCACAGCTGCGAGTCTTCCAGCGCCACGGCGTTGCAGTTGTGGCGCTCGCTGCCGATGCCGTCGAGCCCCAGCAGCTCGCCCGCCATCTGAAACCCGGTCACCTGGTCGCGGCCGTCTTCCGACGACACGCAGGTCTTGAAGAAGCCGGTTCGCACCGCATAGAGCGATTGAAACGCATCGCCCGCGCGAAACAACGAATCGCCGCGGGCCACGCTGCGGCGCGTGCTGACCAGGCTGTCGAGCCGCTCCAGGTCGCTGCGCGACAGGCCGACAGGCAGGCACAGCTCACGCAGGCTGCAGCTGGAGCAGGCTACTTTCAGGGCTGCAGGGCGAATGCCGATCGCGGCGCGCTTGAGCGGCTGCAGCGGTTGCCCGCCAGGGCACTCTTCGAGCTGGCTCGGGGGGATCACGGTGTCGTTCATGATGTATCTCAATCTGCGCCCAATTCTGGTTCGAGAGCCGACTGGCACGCTTGACGTGAATCAACACGCCCCCTGGTCGCTTTGGCACAGTATGGGCACCATGACCCAAACCCTGTGCCCGGCGGTCGACGTGCCCGCAGCCCCCCAGACCCCGACGATCACGCCCGAGTTGCTGCGTCGCTTTGACGTGGCCGGCCCGCGCTACACCTCGTACCCCACGGCCGACCGCTTCGTTGAAGCCTTCAGCGCCGACGACCACGCCCGAGCCGCGCGCCAGCGCGCCGAAGGTGCCGCGGTGGGTGGGCGGCCGCCGCTGTCGGTGTACGTGCACATCCCGTTCTGCGAATCGGTTTGTTATTACTGCGCCTGCAACAAGGTCGTGACCCGCGACCACGGCCGCGCCACCGCCTACCTTGATGCGCTGGAACAAGAAATGGCCCTGCACGTGGCCCAGCTGGGCGCGGTGCAAAGTGTTTCGCAGCTGCACCTGGGTGGCGGCACGCCCACCTTCCTGAGCGATCAAGAACTCGACCGCCTGCTGGGCGCGCTGCGCCGCAGCTTCCGTGTGGCGCCGGGCGCCGAGATGTCGATCGAGGTCGACCCGCGCACCGTCAGCCGCGAGCGCCTGGCGCACCTGGCTCAGCTGGGCTTCAACCGCATCAGCTTCGGCGTACAAGACTTTGACGAAGAGGTGCAGCGCGCGGTGCACCGCATCCAGCCTTTTGAGTCGGTCAAGGCGCTGGTCGAAGCGGCGCGCGAGATCGGCTTCGAATCGATCAACGTCGACCTGATCTACGGGTTGCCCAAACAAAACCCCGAGTCATTCGCGCGCACGGTCGCGCAGGTCAACGCCTTGCGGCCTGATCGCATTGCGCTCTATGCCTACGCTCACCTGCCGCAGCGCTTCAAGCCGCAGCGCCGCATTGCCACCAGCGACTTGCCGCCACCCGACCACCGCGTGGGCATGTTGAGCGAGGCCATGGCCTCGTTCCAGCGCGAGGGTTATGTCTACATCGGCATGGACCATTTCGCGCTGCCCGACGACGCGCTGGCCGTGGCCAAGCGCCAGGGGCGCCTGCACCGCAACTTCCAGGGTTACAGCACCCAGCCCGATTGCGACCTGGTGGCGCTGGGCGTCTCTGCCATCGGCCACATGGGCGCCACCTACAGCCAGAACGCGAAGACCCTGCCCGAGTATTACGACGCGCTGCGCCAAGGGCAGCTGCCCATCGTCCGCGGCCTGGCGCTCACACGTGACGACCTGATCCGCCGTGCGGTGATCATGGCGCTCATGTGCCAGGGGCGGCTGGAGTTCGAATCCATCGAGCTGGCGCACCTGGTCAACATGCGCGACTACTTCAAAGACGAACTCGCGCAGATGCAGACCCTGGCCGAACAGGGCTTGGTCGAGGTCGAACCCAGCGCGATCCAGGTCACCCGTGTGGGGTGGTACTTCGTGCGTGCAGTGGCCATGGTGTTTGACCGCCACCTGCAAGCCGACCGCATGCGCGAGCGGTTCTCCCGGATCATTTGACGATGGAGTGGGCGCTGATCTTCAGTGCAGCGCTGATGGGCCTGGCGGGCGCACCGCACTGCCTGGCCATGTGCGGTGGCATGAGCGCCGGCGTGATCCAGAGCTGCGGGCGTGCTCAGCCCAACGCGGCCACCTTGGCCTTTCATCTGGGTCGCCTGATCAGCTACGCGGCAGGTGGCGCAGTGGCGGCTGCGAGTGTGGCCCTGTTGCGCACGCTGGGTGAATCAGAGCCTTTGTTGCGCCCCTTTTGGACGCTGTTGCACCTTGCGGCTCTGGGCTTTGGCCTGTGGCTGCTGTGGACCGGTCGCCAACCCGAGTGGATGCAGGGCAAGGGCAGGGCGCTGCCGCCCGAGATGGCAGCGCTTGGCTGGCAGCGTGTGCGCGGCCCGCTGCGCGCAGGTGCCACCGGCTCGCTGTGGGTGGCCTGGCCCTGTGGCCTGCTGCAGTCGGCGCTGATTGTTGCCACGCTGAGCAGCTCAGCCTGGTCGGGTGCAGCGGTGATGGCCGCGTTTGCGATCACCTCGTCGATGGGTTTGCTCGCCGGCCCGGCCCTGTGGGTGCGGCTGGCGGGGAACGGCAACCTGAGCCTCGCCGCAGGCACCTGGGCCATTCGTGTGGCGGGTGCCGGGCTGGCGCTGGCCTCGGGCTGGGCGCTGACGCATGGCCTGTGGGAGAGGGTGATGGCGTTCTGCTTCGGCTCCTGAAGTTTGAGCTGGCTCATGGCCTAGCCCGGTGGGTCGCGCGAGACTGCGTGACAACCATTGCACAGTGAGCCCGCCATGAGCTACCGCACCGTTCTTGTTCACCTCGATGGCGACGCCCGCTGCGCCGCTCGTGTGGCCACGGCCTCGCAGGTCGCCATGGCAAACGGCGCCCACCTGATCGGCTTGGCCCCCACCGGCACGCTCGCGCTGTCGGTGGGGGCCGAAAGCGGTGTGCGCGGTTGGCCCGACATCGTCGGGCGCATGCGTGCACAGCAGCGCGAGCGTGCGCAGGCCTGGGTTGACCAGTTCAAGGCGCAGGTTGCGGCGTCAGGGCTGACATCGTTCGAAGCTGTGCTGAGCGACGAAGAGGCCGAACCCGCCATGGTTCGCCAGGGCCGGCTGAGCGACCTGCTCGTCGTCAGCCAGGCCGATGCACACGACACCGGCAACACCGCGGCGGCCGACTTGCCCCAGCGGGTGTTCATGCAAACCGGCCGGCCGATGCTGCTCTTGCCACGCGCCGGCCCGCTCGCGACCCTCGGCCGCACGGTGCTCGCCGCCTGGAGCGGCACGCGCGAGTCGGCCCGAGCGTTGAGCGATGCGCTGCCGCTGCTGAGTGCGGCTGACAAGGTGTGTGTGCTGTGCCTCGACCGGCCCGACGAAGCCGAGGTCAGCCGCCTGCAACTCAATGACCTGCGGCACTGGCTGCAACGCCATGGCGTCAGCGCCGAGTGCGTTCAGATCAGCACCACCGAAGACTTTGGCGACAGCTTGCTGCAGCGTGCCGCAGGTTACGGCGCCGACCTGATCGTGATGGGGGGCTTTGGCCACCCGCGGTGGGCCGAGATGGTGTTGGGCGGGGTCACGCGCACGGTGCTTGAGGCCGCGGTGCTGCCGGTGCTGATCTCGCACTGACTCATGGCCTGGGCGACACGCGCGCCCCGTCTTTCAGGCCCGGTGGCGGGTAGATCACCACCTGTGCGCCCGGGGCGACGCCCGAGCCATCGGCCAGGGCGGCGTCTTGGCCGTTGCGGGCCACCAGTTGCACTTGCCGCAGGTGGGCCCGCCCGTCTTGCAGCACAAAGAGCGCCATGCGATCCCCCTGCGGGAAGATCGCACTCACCGGCACCAGCAGCGCGCGGTCCAGGCTCTGCACCACGATGCTCACCTCGACGCGAAAACCATCGCCCAGGGTGGCCCATTGCGCATGGGGTGAGGTGAGGTCGATGACGGCGTAGACGCGCTGTTCTTCCACACCCAGCGCCGACACCTTGGTGAACGCAGCCGGCTCCACCAGCCGCACCACTCCGGCGAGCTCGGCACCCCCCCAGCCGTGCAGCCGCACCGGCAAGCCGGGGCGCAGCTGGGCCGCGTCTTCGGTCAGCACGTCCACCACCACTTCGAGGGCAGCGGGGTCGCCCAGCTCCACGAGGGGCGTGCCGGCCTGCAGCAAACCTTCGCTTTGTTGCACCACCTTGAGCACCTTGCCGTCGACCGGCGCGCGCACCAGCCAGGGCGCGCTGGTCATGGCGCCGGTGGGCGCGCGTGTGGGCTGCAACGCAATACGCACCTGCGCCAGCTCGTGGCGCACGGCGTCGGCTTCCTGGCGGGCGGCTTCGAGCTCTTTCTCGCGCAGGCGTTGGTTCAGGCGCTCGGATTCCACCTGCGTGGGCGAGACGAAGCCCTGCTGCGCCAGCGACTCGGTGCGGCGCGTGTCGGCCACCGCCTTGGCCATTGCGGCGTTGGCGCGCTCGATGTTGGCCTGCGCACGCGCCACGCTCGCTTCCACCGAACCGATGCGCTCGCGCTGCTCCAGCCGCGTGCGTTCGTCGAGCAGCGACGGGTTGGCTGGCAGCACGGTGGCAATGACCGCCTCACGTTTGACGCTGTCGCCCTGGCGCAGCGCAAGCCGCTGCACCCGCCCGGCCAAGGGCATCGAGACCACGTAGCGGTCACGCAGCCGCGTCTTGCCGTCTTCTTGAACGGCCCGCTCGAAGCGAGCCTGGCGCACGGGCGCCAGCTCCACCAGTTGGGGCGAGGGCATGAAGGCCCACACCACCAGGCCGACCAGCAGCAGCACCGGGGCGGCAATGAGGAGTTTGTTCTTCGTGTTCATGTTGTTTGCTCGTGTCGTTCATTCACGGGTCTTGAGCACGCCCACCAGATCGAGCGTGTCGATGCGGCGGCGCACGATCAGTGCACTCACCAGGCCGGCCACCACCACGCACAAGGCAGCGAAGGCATACGTGGCTGGCAAGATCACCAGAGGAAAGGAAAACTCGTCGGTCACCATCAGCGTGACGATGGTGTATGACAGGCCGTAGCCGAGCACGATGCCCAGGGGGATGGCCAGCGCGATCTCGATCGCCAGCTCGCCCAGCAGCAAGCCCGACACCTCGGCGCGGCTGAAGCCGAGCACACGCAGGCTCGCCAGCTCCCAAGCCCGCTCGGCCAGCGAAATGCGTGCGCTGTTGTAGACCACGCCCACTGCAATCACCATCGCGAAGATGGTCAGGATGGCGCTCATGGTGAGTACGTTCTTGGCGGTCACCTGCTCGATGTTGGCGCGCATCACCGATTTGCTGGCCGCCAGCAGCACGCGCGGCTGCCCCTTCAGCGCCACCAGCAGCTCGGGCTCGTGCGCGGGCGCCACGCTCACCGTCACCTGCGAGACCACGTCGCCTTCGCCCAGCAGGCGGTTGAGGGCGCGCCGCTCCATGTAGGCGTTCATGCCCATCATCTCGCTCACGGTGCCGGCCAGGGGCAGCTCGAACACCGGGCGGCGGCCTTCCATCACCTCGATACGCACGTTGTCGCCCACGCGCAAGTCGAGCCGTTGGGCCAGCCGGTCGGTGAGCAGCAGGCCGTGGGGGGGCATGGGGTGCACGCGGTGGTCGAGATCGACCACTCGCTGAAGGTCGGGCTCGGCTGGGCGGCCCTGGATGGCGCCGTGGTAGCTGCGGTGCCCATTGACCAGGCGCACGCTGACCTGGCGCGAGCCCTCGGCGGCCGTCACATGCGGCAACTTCATGAACTCGTGCTGCACGCGTGCCGGCGTGGCCTCGATCAGCGCCACCGCCACGTCGCCACGCATCACCAGGCTGAACTGGGTGGCGAGGATCTCTTGGGTGGCGTCGCGCCAGAAGGCGCCGGTCACCACGATGGCCATCGACAGCGCAATGCCGAGCACCGTAAGCCCGGTGCGAAACGGCCGCCGCTCCATCGTGCGCAAGACCATGCGCGTGGCGGCGGGAAACCAGTGTTTGACCCCCAGGCGCTCGATCAGCATGGGGTGGTAGATGCCCGGCGCAGGCGGGTGCATGGCCTCGGCCGGCGCAAGCGAGACCGTGGCACGAATGGCGTTGACCGTTGCCAGCACGCCGACCGCGAGCGCCACGCCGGTGGCGGCAAGCACCAGGCCCGGTGAGAGCTGGTAGGCCAGCACCGGGAAGCGGAACACGTCGGCGTAAATACCGGCGAACCATTTGCCCAGCGCCGCCCCGAGCGCCAGCCCGGCCAGCAGGCCTACCAGCACGATCAGCAGGGTGAGCTTGAGGTAGTGCGCGGCGATCTGCAGGTCGGGGTAGCCCAGGGCCTTGAGCGCAGCGATCTGCTCGCGCTGGGTGGCGATCTGGCGGCTCAGCACCACGTGCAGCAAAAAGGCCGCCACGCCAAGAAAGATGCTCGGCAAGATGGTGCCCAGCACACGCTGTTGCGAGATCTCGCTTGCGACGATGCGGTCAGAGAGCTGGTCGTCGCGGCCATAAGCACGCGAGGTGCCATAAGGAGCCAGCAGGCGGTTGAGGTGGTCGATCACCGCCGCCTCCGAGCCGCCGGGGGCCAGGCGCAGCGAGACGTGGTTGAACGCACCCTCCATGTTGTAGGCCGCGGCCAAGGTGTCGTGGTCGACCCAGAACACACCAAAACCCTTTTGGTCAGGCGAGCCGGCCAGCCCGGCAAACACGTACTCGGGTGACAGCGCAATGCCCACCACCAGCAACTCTTCGCGCTTGCCGTTGACCAGCGCATGCAGTCGGGTGCCCAGGTCGAGCCGCCGCTCGCGCGCGAAAGATTCCGACACCAGCGTCTCGATGGTGCCGCTGCGGTGCCGCTCCACCATGCGGCCGCGGCGCAGCTGCACGATGTTGAGCCGCTGGGCGGTCTGCGTGGGCAGGCCGATCAGCTGGCCGATGATGGGGTCGGTGACGCCGGGCAGGTCAATCGGCACCAGTTGCTGCACCCGGGTGTCCACCTGAGCCACGCCGGGGGTTTGCTGGAGCTGCCGGTCGAGGTTTTGCGGGGCACGCTTGAGCGAGGCAAACACGTCGGCGAAGCGGGCGTCGGCGTAGTAGATGGCGCGCGAATTCTTGAGTGCCTGGTAGGCGCTGAAGGTGCCCACGAAACCGGCGATGCCGCTTGCCACCACCAGGGCGATGGTGATGGCCTGGCTCCACATCAATGCCAAGTCGCGCAGGAGCTTGCGGTCAAGGGCTTTCATGGGGGCAGGCTCACCAGCGCAACTCTGACGGCGCTACCTTGTGCGCGTTGGTCTCGATCTTCGCGATGCGCCCGCCGCCCAGGTACAACACCCGGTCGGCCATGCCGGCGATGGAGGCGTTGTGCGTGATCACGATGGCGGTGGTGCCCAGCTCGCGGTTGATCTTGGCAATGACTTCCAGCACCAGCAGGCCGGTCTGGTAGTCGAGCGCGCCGGTGGGCTCGTCGCACAAAAGCACCTCGGGTCGTTTGGCAATGGCGCGGGCGATGGCCACACGCTGCTGCTCGCCGCCTGAGAGCTGCGAGGGGAAGTGGTCGCAGCGCTCGGCCAGCCCGACCAGACCCAGGGCTTCGCGGGCCGGCATGGGGTTGTCCACGATGTCGGTCACCAGCTCCACGTTTTCTTGCGCGGTGAGGCTGGGGATGAGGTTGTAGAACTGGAACACGAAGCCCACGTGTTCGCGACGGTAGCGGGTGAGCACGGTTTCGCTGGCCGCGGTGAGGTTGTGGTCGGCGAACGAGGCCTCGCCCTCGCTCGGGCGGTCGAGCCCGCCCAAGATGTTGAGCAACGTCGACTTGCCGCTGCCCGAGGGGCCCAGCAACACGATGAACTCGCCGCGGTAGATGTCCAGATCAACCCCTTGCAGGGCATTCACCTGCACCTCGCCCATGGTGTAGGTTTTGCCGAGGCCACGCGCCCGGAACACCACCGGGCGGGGCTCTGCTTCGCGGGTGATGGTGGGTCGTTCTGCAGCCAAATTCGTGTCCATAAGGTGATTACCTTAGACTGCCTCGTCGCCAATGGGCCGATGCTATGCCGTGGCACCGGGTGTGCCAGTTGAGCCCTTATTCTGCGGATGCCGACAGGCACCGGCTTTGACCGGGCGCATGCTTGTGCCGTCTTGCATCTCGAAGGAAAACGTCGATGGAACACGTGGATGTGCTGATCGTGGGCGCCGGCCTGTCCGGTATTGGTGCGGCCTACCACCTGCAGACCGAAAGCCCCGGGCGCAGCTTCCTGATCCTCGAAGGCCGCGAGAGCATCGGCGGCACCTGGGATCTGTTTCGCTACCCCGGCATCCGCTCCGATTCCGACATGTACACGCTCGGCTACCGCTTCAAGCCCTGGCCGCACGCCAAGGCCATCGCCGACGGGCCCACCATCCTCGGCTACATCCGCGAGACCGCAGCCGAGAACGGCATCGACAAGAAGATCCGCTTCGGTCACAAGGTGAAGGGTGCGTCATGGTCAAGCGCCGATGCGGCCTGGACGGTCGAGGTCGAGCGTGTGCTCTCCGGCGAAACGCTGCGATTGCGCTGCAACTTTCTCTTCATGTGCAGCGGCTACTACAAATACGAAGAGGGCTACACGCCTGCCTTCCCCGGCATCGAGCGTTTTGCCGGGCGGGTGGTACACCCGCAAAAATGGACACCCGACATAGCCTACGCCAACAAGCGCGTGGTGGTGATCGGCAGCGGCGCCACCGCCGTGACCCTGGTGCCCGAGATGGCCAAACAAGCCGCCCACGTGACCATGCTGCAGCGCTCGCCCACCTACGTGGTGTCGCGCCCCGCGCAAGACCCGATCGCGCTCAAGCTGCGGCGTTGGCTCCCGGCCAAGGCGGCCTACATGCTCACACGCTGGAAAAACGTGCTGCTGGGCATGTACTTCTACAGCCTCGCCAAACGCAAGCCCGAGCGGGCCAAGAAGTTCATCCTCGACATGGTGCAGGCGGCCATCGGCACCAAGGTTGACGTGGCCCGACATTTCACGCCGCGCTACAACCCCTGGGATCAGCGCATCTGCCTGGTGCCCGATGGCGACCTGTTCAGCGCGCTGCATACCGGCAAAGCCTCGGTGGTCACCGACCAGATCGAAACCTTCACCGAAACCGGCATCAAGCTGCGCTCGGGCGAGGAGCTGGCGGCCGACCTGGTCGTCACCGCCACCGGGCTGGTGATGAGCTCGTTTGGCGACGTGGTTTTGAGCGTTGATGGCCAGCGCGTCGAGGGCCCCAAAACCTTTGGCTACAAGGGCATGATGTACAGCGACGTGCCCAACCTGGCGTCGTCGTTCGGCTACACCAACGCGTCATGGACGCTCAAGTGCGACCTGACCTGCGAGTACGTGTGCCGCCTGCTCAACCACATGGCCAAGCACGGCTACCGCCAGTGCACTCCGCGCAACAACGACCCGACCCTCGTCGCTGAGCCGTGGCTCGATTTCACTTCGGGCTATGTGCAGCGGGCCATCGAGCAGCTGCCCCGGCAAGGCTCCAAGAAGCCCTGGAAGCTTTATCAGAACTACATCCGTGACCTGATCAGCTTGCGCTTCGGCCGCATCGACGACGGCGTGATGGAGTTTTCCAGCCCGCAAGTGCAGCCGAGCGAGGTTCAACGGGCGATGGGCTGAGCCTCGCGTGCGAGCCAGTCGGCGGCAAGTTCGCCGGTAACGAGCGCGCGCGTGGTATCGACCTCGATCGCGCAGTCTTGCTCCGCTGCGCTGAGTGGCTCGCGTGCCAGCATCAGCCGCTCCAGCACCTCGACACCGGCCTCCGAGGCATCGTTGCGACGGGCCTCGCGCAGGCGAACCCGCTCGCGTAGCACCTCGGGCGGGGCATCACACACCAGCAGCGTGAAAGGCGCACCGGCCGCGGTGGCCACACCCTGGAACCGCGCGCGTTCGGCGTGCCTGAGGCTGGCCGCATCGACGATCGTGGGCCAGCCCGCCAGCAGGCTCAAGCCGGCGAGTGCGCGCAGGCGCGAGAAGGTGGCATCGTTGCCCTGCGGGGTGTAGATGTCGATGCCGTTCGCATGTGAATCGGCCAACGGGGGCAGGCCGTGCAGGCGCTTGCGCTCTACGTCTGAGCGGATGCGCATAGCACCCGTGGCCTCCAGCAGCCGTTGTGTCACGTGGCTCTTGCCCGAGCCTGGCAGGCCGCAGGTGGCCAGCAAGCGGGCGTCGCTCGTTTGTGCCAGGGTCTGGGCCAGTGCCAGGTAGTCGGGTGCCGCGCTCGCAGCACCTTGCAGGCGGCCCACCAGCGCACGCACGAGGGCCCGGTAGACGAGGTAGAAGCGCAGCACCGGCAGGCCGGCGTAGTCACCGCTGTGTTCCAGGTAGGCATTGAGAAAACGAAACGCCAGGTCGCGGTGGCCGTGGGCCCACAAATCCATCATCAGAAACGAGGCGTCGTTGAGCACGTCGATCCAGCGCAGAGCCGGGTCGAACTCGAGGCAGTCGAATGCTGTGGGTTTGTCGCCGAGCATCACCACGTTGGCGAGGTGCAGGTCGCCATGGCCTTCGCGCACAAAACCTTGCGCACGCCGATCGGCCCAGACCGGGGGCAGGGTGGCCGCCTGGTGGTGCAGCCAGCGGGCGAGCCCAGGGCCTGCCGCCCCGGGGTCGATGCGCTCGATCTCACTCAGCGCACCCAGCGCCGGGCCGGCCACCTGCTCGGCACCGCCCCAGGGTGAGGCGGCTTCGGCGCGTGGCGCGTCGGCGTGAAACGTGGCCAAGCGCTGGGCGAAGCCATCGATGTATTGCGGCAGCAGTTGGCCCGCGGCCAGCCGCTCGCTCCACAGCGCGCCAGCGGCGAAGCGGCGCATCTGCACCACCCAGTCGACGGGCTCGCCGCTGCCGCTGAGTGTGGGCGCATCGATGGGGCCGCACAGCGGCAGCACGGCGAGGTACAGCCCAGGCGCGAGCCGGCGGTTCAACCGCAACTCGTCTTCGCAAGCCTGGCGGCGCGTGGCCAGGCGCGAAAAATCCATGAAGCCCAGGTT
>JBBRFR010000024.1:0-19800 GCA_038241485.1 Burkholderiales bacterium | reverse complement strand
GGTGCTGCGCATGCTCGCCATCACCAGCGGCAAGGTGTTTTTCGAAGGCGACGACATCACCGCGCAAGACAAGCGCACCGGGCGTTTTCGCCGCCGCATGCAGATGGTCTACCAAGACCCGTATGGTTCGCTCAACCCGCGCATGACGGTAGCCGACATCGTCAGCGAGCCGCTCGAGGTCTACCGCATCGGCACCCCCGCCGAGCGCAAGACGCGCGTGGCCGAGCTGCTCAAGACGGTGGGCCTGCTGCCCGACATGGCCGACCGCTACCCGCACGAGTTTTCGGGCGGCCAGCGCCAGCGCATTGCCATCGCCCGCGCGCTCGCGCTCGAGCCCAGCCTGATCATCTGCGACGAGCCGGTGTCGGCGCTCGACGTGTCGATCCAAGCGCAGGTGGTCAACGTGTTGGTCGAGCTGCAGCAGCGCCTGGGCCTGTCGTACCTCTTCATCGCGCACGACCTGGCGGTGGTGCGCCACATCAGCCACCGCATCGCGGTGATGTACCTCGGCCGCATCGTCGAAATCGCCTCGCGCGACGATCTGTACCAACGGCCGATGCACCCCTACACCCGCGCGCTGATGTCGGCCGTGCCGGTGGCCGACCCCGAAATCGAGATGACGCGCCCCCGTGTGGTGGTGACGGGTGAGGTACCCAGCGCCTTGCGCCCGCCTTCAGGCTGCCGCTTCCACCCGCGTTGCCCTGAAGCCATGGACGTCTGCAAGACCCAAGACCCCCAACTCAAAAACATGCCCGGCGACCGCGCCGTGGCCTGCCATCTACACAACGGGCACGACGGGGCGGTGCCGATGAGCATGCCGGTGGCGCAGCGCGCGGCCGTGGCCTGAGCCGGGCGCGGGTGACATGCGGGCCCAGCGGCATAATTCGACGCCCTCTCCCACATGGCCGCCCGCAAGCCCGCCACCCCCGCCACGATGTCCGCGTCGCTCCCTGCCCAGACACAGCGCTTCCAGGAAAAGCGTGAAGCCATCCTCAGCGCCGCCGCCAACCTGTTCAACCAGCACGGCGTGAAGGGTGCGACGCTGGCCGACATCGCCAGCAGCGTGGGCCTAGTGACCAACAGCGTCACCTACTACTACCGCAAGAAAGAAGACCTGGCCACGGCGTGCTTCCTGCGGGCCATCGAGGTCTTCCGCGGCCTCATCGACAAGGCCCACCGCCTCGACAGCGTGGAAGCGCGGGTGAACGAATTCTTTCGCCTGCACGCGGCCCTGCTGGCCGACATCGACCGCAGCACCCACGCGCCGATGATGCAGTTCAACGATATGCGCGCCCTGCCCAGCCCGCATTTCGAGGTGGTGTCAGACGCCTACAACGAGATGTTCCGCCGCCTGCGCGAGCTGCTGCGCACGCCGCACACCGCCAAGCTCAGCCGCGCCGACCTGGCGGCACGCACCTACACCGTGTTATCGCTCGCGCACTGGGTGCGTGGCTGGATCGACCGCTACGAAACCGACGAATACGCCCGCATTGCCGAGCGGGTGAGCGACATCGTGCTCCACGGCAGCGCAGGCCCGGGCGCGGTGTGGTCCGCGCCTTCGAAGGCCGAGCTGGGCTGGCGCCTCACCGGCGACGAAGACCCCACGTCAGAGGCTTTTTTGCGCGCCGCCTCGTCACTTGTCAACGAGCAGGGTTACCGCGGCGCTTCGGTCGACATGATCTCGGCCAAACTCAACGTGACCAAGGGCTCGTTCTATCACCACAACGACAACAAAGAAGACCTGATCTCGGCCTGCTTCGAACGCAGCTTCGCCGTGACCCGGCGTGTGCTCAGCCTGGCCGAGGCCATCGACGGCAGCGGCTGGGATCGCGCCTGCGCCATCACGCGCTCGCTGGCGCGCTTTCAGCTGTCGCCCGAAGGCCCGTTCTTGCGCCTGGGCGCCACCAGCGCCCTGTCTGACCCGCAGCGCCGCGCTGAAGTGCGCCGCACCATGAGCCGCCTCACCGAGCGCCTGGCCGGCGTGGTGGTCGACGGCATGATGGACGGCTCGGTTCGCCCGCTGCACCCCGTGATCGCGGCGCAGGTGGCGAGCGGCCTGGTGAACTCGACGGCGAGCCTGGGCCACTGGGTGCCAGGCATCACACAAGACAACGTGGCCGAGATTTATGTGCGACCGATGCTGCTCGGCATCTTGTGCCCGCCGAGCGAAACCGCCTAGAAACCGAGGGTTATCGCCCGTCCCTGGCCCCATCGGCCGGGGGAATTGGTGTTTGCATACCGTTCAACGAGCTTGGACAATCCACTGTTTGCAACACTTAAGGGCTGCTTCGTGTCACTATGAGCGTTTTGCGGCACCTAAACCCTGGTTTTGGCCGGGGTTTTTATCTATCCGAGGAAGTTACTTTGGGAAAAGACGTCATCAAAACCAAGATCCAGGCCGACGGTCTGCGTTACAAGGTCAAAGAAGGCGGCTCGCCGTTCGCCAGCGCTGGAGACTTCCAGGCCGGCACCATGTCGTGCTTCTTGTGCGGCAAGCACCGCCCCCGCAACACCTTGAAGACCCGGCGCCTGCTGGGCAAGGCGCAGCATGTGTGCGCTCCCTCCTGCAAAGAAGCCGAAGCGGCTGGCTTGCAGAAGGCGACCAGCACCGCCACGGTCTGAGCGAGTTCAACCAAGCGGGCCCGCTGCGGCCCGCTTGAGTTGCCTACTTGTCGACCCCTGGCGACAAACGTCTGGTCATCGCGTCGTTCACGCAGAGAAGGCGTGGCAGCGCGATGTTCATTTTTTCGCCACCCTCTTGGCGTCGAAGCCCAGCACGTTCATCGGCTTGACGAGGCCCTGCCGCGCCGCCAGGTAGCCACCCCACGGCGCGTTCCCGATCGGTAGCCGCTCGGCGATGTTGGCCACCGTCCATTGCGCAGCACCCCTCACGCCGGCGAGTTCATCCCATCCAATCGGCACCGACACGCCCATGCCCGGCCGCGCCCGCGCCGACCAAGCGCACACCGTGGTCGCGCCCAGCCCGTTGCGCAGGTAGTCGATGAAGATCTTGCCGACGCGGTTTTTCGGCCCGCTCTTGGCCACGAAACGCTGCGGGATCACCTGGGCCATGTGGGCCACGATGGCTTGCGAGAAGCTCTTCACCGTGTCCCACCCGAACTTCGGCGTGAGCGGCACCACCACGTGCAGGCCCTTGCCACCACTGGTCTTGAGAAAACTGGTCAGGCCCAGCTCATCGAGAAAACCTTTCAGCAACTGCGTGCCCTCTTGCACTTGCGGCCAACTCACGCCTTCACCGGGGTCGAGGTCGAACACCATGCGGTCGGGGCGGTCCATCGTGCGGGTGCTGGCATTCCAGGTGTGGAACTCGATCACGTTCATCTGCGCCGATGACAGCAGGCCCAGCGCGTCGGAAATGGCCAGCAGCGGTGCGTGCGACGGGTAGAGGTCACGGCTCAGTGTTTCGACGTGGGCGAGCGCCCTGCCCTGCGCATGTTTCTGGAAAAACTGCTCGCCCCCCACGCCCTCGGGTGCGCGCGTCAGCGACACCGGCCGGCTCTTCAAGTGCAGCAGCATCAGCGGCGCCACCGCCGCGTAGAACTCGATCAGTTGTCTCTTGGTGATGCCCGAGGCCGCGTCGATCACACGCTCGGGGTGGGTGATGCGAAATGTCGAGGGCAGTTTGCTGGCGGCTGGGGCTGCCACCTTCTTGGCCACCTCCTTGGTGATGCGCTCGGCCGGCTTGTCACTGCGCAAACCGTGGAAGACGGCCTGGCGCAAGTGACCGTCGCGGGTCCATTGTGCGAACGACACCTCGGCGATGAGCTTCGGTTTCACCCAATGCGGCTTGGTCGGCTGGCCCGTGCCCACGCGCGCGGGCGCGTCGGCGAAGGCGCTGGCGCCAACTTCAATCTCGTCGAGCTGCGCGCGCAAGCGGGTGAGCGTCTTCTGGTCAAAGCCCGTGCCCACGTTGCCGGCGTAACGCAGTGCGCCCTGGTCGTCGTGCACGCCCAGCAGCAGCGCGCCGAGTCCGTTGCGCGAGCCCTTGGGGTCGGTGAACCCACCGATCACAAACTCTTGCCGCGCACTCACCTTGAGCTTGACCCAATCGGTGGAGCGTTGTGCGTGGTAACGGGATTCGCCGCGTTTGCCGATCAGGCCTTCGAGGCCGGCTTGCCGCGCCGAGGCGAGCAACTGCTTCGGGTCGGCGTCGAAGGCCGCGCTGAACTGCACGGCGCTGCCCCGGGTCTGGCCCACCAGGCCGGCCAGGCGTTCACGCCGGTCGCGCAAGGGCTGGTTGCGCAAATCCTCCCCGTCGTGAAACGGCAGGTCGAACACGACGTACTGAATGGCCTCGGTGCTTTTGGCCTCGAACGCGTTTTGCAGCGCCTGGAAGTCGGGCGCGCCATCGTGGCCCGCCACGACGATCTCGCCGTCTAGCCAACCCCAGCCGATGTGCAGGGCCTGGATGGCTTTCACCAGCTGCGGCAGGCGGTGCGACCAATCGTGCCCGTTGCGGGTGAAACAGCGCACGTCATCGCCGTCGATGCGGGTGAGCAGGCGGTAGCCATCGAACTTGATCTCGTACAGCCAGTCGTCGCCGGGCGGTACCTCGTTCACCAGCGTGGCGAGTTGCGGCGCGAGCGTGAGCGGCAGCGGGGTGTTCACCTTCGCAGCGGGCTTGGATACAGCCGAGGTAGCCTTCTTCAGCGGCTTCTTCTCCAGCACGCTGCCGGGCTGCGCCTCAACCACATCGAATTCGCTCGCCGGCCGGGCCTCGCCGTCACGTTCTTTGATCAGCAGCCACGCCGTTTGGCGCTCGTCGTCGCGTTGGCGCATGCGCACCAGGGTGAAGCCGCCGCGCAGCTTCTCGCCTTGCAGTTCGAACTTGAGCTTGCCTTCGCGGTAGCCCTTGCCTGCATCACCTATGGGCGCCCAGGTGCCGCGGTCCCACACGATCACCGAGCCGGCGCCGTAGTGGCCTTTGGGGATCACCCCCTCGAAGCCGCCATAGGACAGCGGGTGGTCTTCCACCTCAATCGCCATGCGCTTGTCGGACGGGTCGAGGCTTGGGCCCTTGGGCACGGCCCAGCTCTTGAGCGTGCCGTCGAGTTCGAGGCGGAAGTCGTAGTGCAAGTTTCGAGCCGCGTGCTTTTGCACCACGAAGCTGAGCTCCTCGCCCGAGGTGGCAAGCTCACCCGACGGCTCGGGCGACTGCTTGAAGTCGCGCTTGCGGTTGTAAGCGCCGAGGCTGCTGGTGCCCATGGTCCGTCTGGGGCCGGTTCGCTAGGCCGCACGCTTTTTCTTCGCGGCCGGCTTGGCTGTCTTGCCGCCACCGCGCAGGCTGCGCTGCAGCAGCTCGGCGAGGTCGATGATGTCGGCGGTCTTGGTGGGCGCATCTTCTTCAGGCTGCAGCACAGTTTCGGTGTGGCCCGCTTCGGCCTTCTTCTCCACCAGGGCCATCACCTGCTCCTTGAACTTGTCGCTGAACAGCTCGGGTTGCCACGGGGTCGTCAGCTCGTCGATCAGCTGGCCGGCCATGCTCAGCTCTTTCTCCGACAGGCCAGCGCCCTTCACGCCTTCCTTGGGCAGCTTCAGGTCTTCCCAGGAGCGGATGTCCTGCCCCCAGCGCAGCAGGTTGAGCACCAGCGCCGGGCCCACCGGCACCAGCGCGGCCAGGTGCTCCTTGGTCTGGATCACCACCCGCGCGAGGCCAATGCGCTGCTTCTTCAGCAAAGCTTCGCGCAGCAGCGCATACACCTTCTCGCCTTTGCCGATGGGTGCCAGGTAGTAGGGACGATCGAGGTAGACGAACGGGATCTCGGCGGCCGAGACAAACGCTTCGATGTCGATCGACTGTGTGGACTTGGGGTACACCGACTCGATCTCCTCGGGGCTCAGCACCACGTACTTGCCTTCTTCGTAGGCCACACCCTTGACGATGTTGCTCTTGTCGATCTCCTTGCCGGTGCGCTTGTTGATGCGCTTGTAGCCCACCGGGTCCATGCTGCGCTTGTCGAGCCAGTCGAAATCGACACCGCTTTCGGTGGTGGCCGAATGCAGGCTGACGGGAATGTGGACCAACCCGAAGCTGATAGCGCCCTTCCACAGGGCGCGTGATGCGGTAGCCATGAGTGACCTCGTTTCGACATGCAAAGCAGTGAAACGATCCTAGGATCGGCCGGCCTGTGGCTGCCAGTGCGGGCCGCCGTGTTTCGCTGTGGGATTGCGCCTACGGCGCGTGCGGGTTCAGTGCACTTCAGGCGGCGACCAGCTGCGCCGGCGCGGCCTTCACGGCGGCAGCTTCGGTGGCACGCGAGGCGTCGTCCAGCGGGCGCGGCTTCTCGACCCCATAACCCTGCACATAGTCGACCCCCAGGCCGCGCAGCATCTCGATGGTGGTGTCGTTTTGCACAAACTCGGCCACGGTGCGCAAGCCCATGCGGTGGGCGATGTTGTGGATGGCCTCGACCATCGCAAAGTCGACCGCGTCTTTTGACATGTCTTTCACGAAAGCGCCGTCGATCTTCACGTAGTCGACCGGCAGCCGCTTGAGGTAGGTGAACGACGACATGCCGGCGCCGAAGTCATCGAGTGCAAAGCGGCACCCCAGCTCGCGCATGCCGTGCATCATCTGCACCGCCACGTCGAAGTTGCCAACCGCCGCGGTTTCAGTGATCTCGAAGCACACGAGTTCGGGCGCCACACGGTGGCTCTTGAGCTGCTGGCGCACAAAGTCGACCAGCGAGGCATCGGCCATCGACGCGCCCGACAGGTTGATGCTGAAGCGCGCCGGCAGCTTGTAGTGCTTGGCGAAACCGGCATGCATCTGCAGCGCTTTCGAGATCACCCAACGGTCAATCGACGGCATCAGCCCGTAACGTTCGGCCGCGGGAATGAAGGCCATCGGCGCGACGATCTTGCCTTCGTCGTCTTGCAGGCGGATCAGCACTTCGACGCTCTCGAAGCCGCCGCCGTTTTCTTGAATCGACGCGATGCGCTGCGCGTAGAGCACGAAGCGGTCTTCGCTCAGCGCCTTTTGCAGGCGCGAGTACCAGTCGAGCTCGCCGTTGCGCGTGGCGACAGCCGTGTCGGCGTCGTCGTACACATGCACCCGGTTGCGGCCCGCTTCCTTGGCGACGTAGCAAGAGGAGTCGGCCACACGCAGCAAGTCGGAGCGGTTGTACTGGCGCGCCTTGAAGGGCACGACGCCGATGCTTACGGTGAGCTGGAAGGAGCGCCCTTCCCACACGAACAAAAGCTCGCTGATGCGCAGGCGCAAGGCCTCGGCCACACGCAGTGCCGGCTCCAGCGGGCACGATTCGAGAAGCACCGCAAACTCATCGCCGCCCAGCCGCGCCAAGGTGTCTTGTTTGCGGATCTCGTGCGTGAGCAGCGCCGTCACCTGCTTGAGCAGCTGGTCGCCTGCCGCGTGGCCGCAGGTGTCGTTGACCACCTTGAACTGGTCGAGGTCGAGACAGATCACCACGCCCAAGGCCTCGGGGTCGTCGGTCGCAAGCGCAGTGTCCAGGCGAAGCTCGAAGGCGGCGCGGTTGAGCAGGCCAGTGAGCAGGTCGTGGCTCGCCTGGTACGACATCTCGGCCGCCAGCTTTTTGGCCGGGCTCACGTCGTGGAACACCAACACCGCGCCCACCGCCACGCCGTTGCGGCCGAGGATGGGGGCCGCTGAATCTTCGATCGAGCGGTGCACACCGTTGCGATGCACCAGCACCGAGTCGCGCACCGCGCGAGGTGACGCACCGGGTCGCGCCAGCTCGGCCAAGCCATGGCTCAGGCGCTCGCGGGTGTGGGCATGCATGAGAGACGCCACCTCCGAGATCGGCTTGCCGATGGCTTCAGCGGCAGGCCAGCCGGTCATCTCTTCGGCCGCGGGGTTGAGGTAGGTGATGCGCCCGAGGTGGTTGGTGGTGGCCACGCCATCGACGATGGAACGCAGCGTCACCTCGAGCAGCTCTTTTTCGTGAAACACCCGCAACTCGGCCAGCTCTTTTTCGACCACGGTGCGGCGCAACCGGCCGCTCTGGCGTGTGAGCACCAAGGTGATGGCGATGATCACCAGGCCGGCCAGGCAGGCGGTGGCGATCGAGCGCTCGCGCAGCGCCTCGAAGGCCGCCATCGAGGTGGCGGCCGGCACGGCCACCATGGCGTAGAGGTCTTGCCCCGGCACCTGGGTCACCGAGGTGAAGCGCGCCACGCGGTCTGTGGCGCTGGGGGTGGGGGTCATGTTGCGGTCGATGCGCTTGGCGGCGCGCAGCATGCGCTCGCCGTCGATCAGATCGCCCGAGGTCTGGCGCTCGTCAGACAAGCGCGAGCGGAAGATGCCCTCGGCGCCGAGCACCCCCACCACGTTGCCCGAGTGCTCGTTGACGCGAAAGCCTTCGGTCAGTAGCGCAGCGTCAAACGCCATCAAGACGGCGCCGGCAAAACTGCCATCGCTGCGCTGCAGCTGCTTGCCCGCAGGCACCAGCCAGCGCTGCAGCTCTTCAAAATAAACCGGCTCGGTGACCGCCAGGCCCGGGCGTGTCCAGGAAGCCTGGAAGTGCTGGCGATCGGCCACGTGGCTGACCTTGCTCGGCACCGCACCCGGCGCGCGGGTCTGTGCAAAAACGTGTCCGGCGTGGTCGGCCAGGGCCACCGACACCCGACCCGACGGAGCGAGCAGCCCGCTCTTTTCAAGCTCGACCAGGTCGACGTTGCCGTTGTTCTCTTGGTAGTGCTTGACCAGCGTCGCGGTCTGGTTCATCTGGTCGAGCAGACGCTGCACGCGGTCGCTCAGGCGCTGCGAGGCGGCGTCGACTTCGCTGTAGGCGAGCTGCACGCTGCTGACGTAGGCCCTCTCCAGCATCCACCAGGTGGCGCCGGCGAGCGCAAGCAGCAAGGTTCCCGTCACGGCAAATGCCGTGACGTACAAGCGCGTGATCGAAGACAAGGCCCGCTGCGAGCGAGCGACAGGTGCAGACATGGCTCGAAAACCAGGAGTTCATCTTGGATATCGGGCAACGGCCGGCGGGCTTGAGCGCACAAACGTTCTGTGAGGCGCTACACGCCATGAAAAACGCGGGCATCTGTGACGGGTTGGGCAAATGGCCGTTTCCCGGAATTTCAGGTGTGCCCCTTTTGCCGCCAAAAAAACGGGGTGTTGAAGCAGAGGCCTACCGCTTCCCGCGGTAGACCTCACGCAGCTTCTTCTTGTAGAGCTTGCCGTTGTCGTGGCGCGGCAGTTCGTCCACGAAGTCCACGCTCTTCGGGCACTTGAAGTGCGCCAGCTGCGCGCGGCAATGGGCGATCAACTCTTGCGCGAGCGCGTCAGAGGGCAGGTGGCCGTTGTGCAAGGTGGTCACCGCCTTCACCTCTTCGCCCCACTCGTCGTTGGGCACGCCGATCACCCCCACATCGGCCACGGCCGGGTGGGTGAGCAGCACCGCCTCCACTTCGGCCGGGTAGATGTTCACGCCGCCCGAGATGATGAGGTTGGCGCTGCGGTCGGTCAAAAACAGAAAGCCGTCTGCGTCGAGGTAGCCCATGTCGCCCAGGGTGTAGTGCTGGCCGACGTAAGCCTGCTCGGTCTTGGCCGGGTCTTTGTAGTAGCTGAAGCGTGAGTCCTCGGGCGCGCGCAGATAGACCGTGCCCACCTGGCCCGCCGACATCTCGGCGCCATCGTCGCCGAGGATGCGGATGTGTCCCGGCTCCGGCAAGCCCACCGTGCCCGGCTTGCGCAGCCAGGTGGGCGAGTCCACCACGCTGCCCATGCCTTCGGTGGCGGCGTAGTACTCGTGCACGATGGGCCCCAGCCACTCAATCAAGGCACGCTTGACCGGCACCGGGCACGGCGCCGCGCCGTGCAAGATGTACTGCAGCGAGTTCAAGCTGTGCGCGCCGCGCACCGCCTCGGGCAGCGACAACATGCGGTGGAACATGGTCGGCACCATGTGCGTGTGAGTGACACGTTGCGCCTCGATGAGCTGCAGCGCACGCTGTGCGTCCCAGCCGTCCATCATCACCACCGCGGCACCAAAGGCGTGGGGAACGGCGAGCGAAAACGACAAGGGCGCCGCGTGGTACAGCGGCCCGGTGCACAAGTGCACGCTCACGCCCGGTTGGTAGGCGGCGGCTTCGCTGGTCGGGTTGCCCGCCACGGCGCTGCGGTTCACACCCTTGGGCCGCCCGGTGGTGCCCGAGGTGTAGAGCATGGAGGTGCCCAGCTGCGGGTCAATGATGTCGTGCGCGGGCTGCGCGTGCAACACGGCTTCGTAATCTTCGAAGCCCGGCACCACCCCGCCGATGGCGATGCGTGCGCAGTCGGCGGGTGTGGCGAGGTCGCTGGCCAAGCCGGCAAAGCGTGCATCAAGCAACAGCGCCTTGGCGTCGGAGTCGTTGACGATGTAGGCCGCTTCATCGGCGGTGAGGTGCCAGTTGATCGGCGTGAAGCGCAAGCCGGCGCGGCGTGTGGCCCAGAACACCTCGGCAAACTCGACGCGGTTGCTGCACATGAGCGCCACGCCGTCGCCCGCCTTGAGGCCACGCCCACGCAGCGCGCGCACCAGCTGGTTGCAACGTGCGTTGAGCTCTGCAAAGCTGCAGCTGCCGGCATCGGCCACCACCGCCTTGGCCTGGGGCATGACCCTGGCCCAGAAGGCCACCGCCATGCCGCGCGCCATCGACAGGCCGAGCATCTGCTGCAAGAGCGCCGCGTCGGGCACAAGAGGGGTGTCTGCGTTCATGGTTCGGCTCGCGGAAGTTGCATCGATTGTTCGCCTTGATGCAGCCCGGCGATCATCAGTGCATACCCTCAAAAAAAATGGGGCCGAAGCCCCATTCAAACATGCAGCCGGACTCTCCTCCGGCACCGCCTAGGAAAGCGAAATGCTCAGAAGTTGTGGCTCAAACCCGCCTGGATGGCAGAGCCCGTTCCGCCCGCCGTCGGGGTGTGGCCCGAGACCAGGAAGTTGTAGGTGCCCACCCGGCTGTTCTTGATGTTGACGTAGTTGGCGTAGACCGCCGTGCGCTTGGAGAAGTTGTACGAGTAACCGAGGCCCATCTGCTTGGGGTCGTTGTCGCTCAGGCCCTTGTCGTCGCGCACCATGTAGGCGGCCTTGATGGTGTTGGCGCCAATCGCCCACGAGAAGCCCAGCAGCCAATCGTTGACCACCCGGTCGGTTTCTGTGGGGCCACCGGAAAGGCCGAACTTGTCGAGCTTTTGCGAGTGATAAAAACCCATCACCTTGAAGCCGCTGAAGTCATAGGACGCGCCTGCCGACCAGACGTGCAGGTTGTTGTCGGCTGCAGCCGTCGCGGCATTGACCTGCGCCGGCACGGTGTTGCCCAGGAAGGGCGACTTGGTCTTGCCGACGGCGCCGCTCACCAACAAGGGCCCTTTGCGATAGCCGGCTCCGAGGCCGTCGTAGCGTGAGCCGGTGCCTTCACCCAGGGCCAGCTGCGCGTAGGCATACAAGCCCGGCACCCAGGTCGACGGGATGTGATAGGCCGCCATGTTGCTCGCGCGCACGAGCGTCGGCAGCGAAATCGTGGAGGTGTGGAAGACCTGGAAGTTGGTGGCACTTGCCACACCCGCGCTGAAGAACGGATCGAAGTAAGTGGCCGGCACGAAGGTCGTGGTGTAGTCGCGGCCCAGGCGCGCTTCGCCCAAAGGCGTGTACAGGCTCACCGTGAGCTTGCGGTTCCAGGTGAGGCCACCGGGCGCGGTGTTGCCACTGGTCGAGTTGGTGGTGTTGGTGGTGGCCGCGCCACCAGTGTCGCTGCTCGACTGCGACTCCATCACGAAGCCGGCGCGCAGGCCACCGCCCAGGTCTTCCATGCCGGTGAAACCGAGCTTGGTGACATACATGCCGCCATCACGCATTTGCCACAGCGCGTCTTTGCCGGTGGCGCTGATGCGGGTGACGTTGCCGTCTACACCGCCGTAGATGGTGAGGCTGTTGCGCACCTGGGCGCAAGCGCCCGCACAAGCTGCCAATGCCGCCAGGGCAAGGATCGATCGTTTCATTGTCTTTGTCTCCTCGTTTTGTGTTCACGTCCGACCTTGAAAAACTCAAGGCCGGGTCGCGGTCTCCACCGTCCACTCGCACAATCACTGTGGGCGTTTGCGCCTTTCACGTTCACGTTCTTTCCTGATCAGTGAGCAAGCTCAGCTGCCCTGCCACGCCACGTTTGGGCTGACCCTTCGACTTGCCTTGCCCTGAGGTACCGAAGGGTCAGGGCGAACGCAGCTTGGCTGCGGTACGTCGCGAATCAGGCATTCTTTTTTTGGTCGCACGCCTTAGTAGACATTCAGTCTACAAGCGTGAGTTTTGTGCACAAGCGAGGGGAATCCCTCCTTTGCAGTGCAACAAGCAGAACAGACAGTACGGCCGCGCAGCTACCGCTACTCAGTGTTTGGCCGCGCTGCATCGGGCCGGTTTGGGGGTTTCGGTATGGCGACCTGGCGTCGCCGAGGCCGCCCCCGTGTCGAAGCGCTTGCTCACGGCTTGCCAGCGGCCAAGCACGAAGCGTGTGCTGGCCATGCGCTCCTCGCGGTCACGCTGTCCATGAGCTGGTGACGGCGCTGCTGCGCCGCCATGGGTGGCTTCAGGTCGCTCGCGGCGGGGTGGCTTGCAGCATCTCGATCAGGTAGCCGTCGGGGTCTTTGGCAAAACCGACCACCACGTTGCCGAGCGTCGGCACGGGCGCGGGCTCGCGCACGATCTGCAGGCCTTCATCGCGAATGCGTTGCGCGAGCGCCTTCGGGTCGGGCACGTAGAACACGAGCTTGATGGGCAGGTTGTTGTAGTTGCGCTCGGAGCCGTCGGTCCAGTGCATCAGCACGATGGCCGAGCCGCGGCTGCCTTCGAGGCCGAGCACGATCTCGTCCATGTGGGGCAACTTGAAGGTCTGCAGCTGCTTCATGCCGAGCACACGCATGTAGAAGTCGGCCGATCGTTGCAGGTCGCTCACGCCCAGGCCGATGGCCCCCAGCGTGCTGCGTGTTGGTTTGCTCGTGTCGGTGGTCGTGTCGGTGATCGTGTCGGTGATCGTGTCGGTGCTCATGGTGTGGGTCTCCTGGGTGGGATGGTGGTTCTTGTGGCTCAACAAAGACGCGCGAATCTAGCACCGCCGCGCCTTCATCACACGCGGGTTGGTGATCAAGGCGTGAGCGAAGCGTCGTTCGGTCTACGCGGCAGAACGAGGTAGAACACGCTGCCCTTGCCGGGCACGCTGCGCACACCGGCATGCCCCCCTTGCAGCTCGGCCAGGCTGCGCGTGAGTGCGAGGCCGAGGCCGGTGCCTTGGTGCGGTTTGGCGTAACCCGTGTGGACCTGCTGGAACTGGGTGAACAACTTCTTCTGGTCGGCTTCGCTGATGCCGATGCCGTTGTCTTCGACCTCGATGCGCAGGTGCAACTCTCCTTCGGCCAGGGTGCGCAACACGACCCGGCCGCCCTCGTCGGTGAACTTGATGGCATTCGACAAGAAGTTGTAGAGCATCTGGCGCAGCCGCGCCAGGTCGAGTTTCAAGTCGGTGAGGCTCGCATCGTGTTCGGTCGCCAGCGTGATCCGCTTGGGTGAGGCTTCGGCCTGCAACACGCCCACCACCTCGTCGATCAACGCCGGCAACGCGACCGGCTCGGGAAGAAGCGCGAACTTGCCCGACTCGACCTTGGCCAGGTCGAGCACATCGTTGATCAAGCGCAGCAGGTGCCGCCCGCTGCTGGCGATGTGGCCGAGAAACTCGCTGCGCTTTTGCGGCGTCAACGGGGCTACCTCCGCACGCAGGATCTCGGCAAAGCCGATCACCGCATTGAGCGGTGTGCGCAACTCGTGCGACATGTTGGCGAGGAACTCGCTCTTGAGCTGGTTGGCCTCCTGGATCTGCCGGTTTTCGGCCGCCAGGCGCACCGCGTTGACGCGCAGCTCTTCACTCTGCTTGCGCTCGGTGATGTCGATCACGATGCCGAGCATGAAGTACGGCGCGCCCTTCTCATGCAAGACGCTGCCGTGCGTGGCCAGCCAGTGCACGCTGCCGTCAGGCCACACCACGCGGCAATCGAATTGCCACGACCGGCCCTCGCTCAGCACACCTTGCATGTAGATGTCGACACGCTCGCGGTCGTCGGGGTGCACGTGGTCCAAGAAGCGGGCCACGCTCCAGTCGGCCACCGGCTGCGTGTAGCCGAAGCATTGGTCGTGGCGCAGAGAGTGGTGCATGTGCTGGGTGCGCAGGTCGAGGTCCCAGTCGCCGATCTGGCTGGCGTGGAGCGCCATGCGCAGCCGCGACTGGCTGTCACGCAGCGAAGCCTCGGCCTGCTGGCGCGCCTGCTCGCGCTCGCGCAGGAGCTGCTGTGCGTGCTGCAAGGCCTGGCCCAACTCGGCGGCCTCGCGCACGGGTGAGGTGGCAATCGTCGCCTCTTCGCCGCGGCCGATGGCCAGAGCCGGCGATCAGTGCCTGGATGGGCTGGGCAATGCGCTGGCCGATGCGCCGAGCCAGCACCAGGCCTACCACCAGCAGCAACAACGAACCCGAGGCGTACAGCAGCAGCGTGCGCCTCAGCTTGGCGTAGAGCTCGGCTTCGGGCACGCCGACGGCCACCGCCCAGCCGTACGCGCTCGATCGGCTGAAGCAAGCCGTGACGTCGATGCCGTCTAGCGTGAAGCCATGAAAACTGCCTTCGCTGCGTTGCTTGATTTGAGCCTGCAACGCCGCCACTGCAGGCTTGCCGACAAACGCCTCGGCACCCCGATTGCGCGCAACAACCACACCCTGGTTGTCGATCACCGCCGCCGTCCAGCCAGCGGGCAAGCCCTGCCGCTCCAGGATCTGCGAAAAACGCGCCGGTGAAATCAACATCTCAAGACGTGCCACCGCCTTGCCACCCCGCATCACCGGCACCGCCACCGCCACCTGCCCCCGCTTGGAAACCTGGCCGACGAAGTAGTCGGACACCGCCGGCTGGCCCGTGGGCATCACCCGGGGAAAAAGATCGTGACGCAAAGGTGGCAGCGGCTCGCCGAAGGGCGTGGCCACGCTCACCAGTACTCGCAGCTGAGGATCGACCAAGAGGATGTTGTCGCCCCCGCTGAAGCGCATGGTTTGTGTGGCGCGCTCATGGAAACGGCGCAGGTCGTTGTCATCGATGCGCGACGAGGTGGAGAGTGCCTGCAGCACCGCAATGCTGGTGGCCAGCTCGCGCTCCATGACGCAGGGCGTGGAGCGCGCGGTCTGCACCGTGGCGTTCACCACCGCATCACGTTCGCGCTCGTAAGAGAGGTAGGACACAAGCACCGCCAGCAAGCAGGCGGGCACGATGCAGGCCACCACCAGGAGCTGTGTGCGCGCCTGAATGGTCGTGGGTTGCCAACCTTGTCGCCAACGCCACCACATGCTCGCCCCGCCTCTCGCTGAGCCCTTTGCGAAAGATTAAAACACCCCCGATCGTGGGGACAAGAGAAATACCCACGCTGCGGCGACACAGCAGCAACTGAGTGATTTCACACAAGCATGTGGCGTGCGCGACGCAGCCGTTACAAGCGCACGATCGTGCGCGCCCCTCATGTCGGTGGAAGTGCACAACGCGGCGTTGTCCGACATCCATTTGCCACGCTGCATGTCTATGCTGTGCACATGGACGACATCCTGCTCACCCTCAACAACCTCAGCCTGGTGCAGATGGCGCTGGGGTGGCTCTTTGTGGCGAGCTACGCGCTGGCACTGGGTGGCATGTTGGGCTCCAAGGGCAGCTTGCGCGCAGGCCTCACGGCCGCATTGGCGGCGGCGCTCTTTTCAGCGCTGAGCAGCGACTGGGTGCATGGTGCGTTGCTGGTGTTGTTTGCGATCGGTGGCATGGGTGTGTTTGTTGCCGTCTCGTGGGCACTGACCTTCAGCATCGGCCGACTTCTCCCGCACAACCAGCCGCGCACAGAGGCTGGGGCGGTTTTGCCATCACCCCTCACTGCTGCGGATCGCCCGATCAGCGCCTTGCGCGAGCTGTGGCGCACACACGTCGCACCCTGATCGCCTGAACACGGCCTGAGCACGCAGCGGCACTCATACTGCCGCCTTTCGTTTCCAACACGCTCACGGCCATGCCCTCTCGACACCGAGAAAGACACCGCACCGACCGCATCGGCTGGTTGCGTGCCGCCGTGCTGGGCGCCAACGACGGCATCGTCTCCACCGCCAGCCTGGTGCTCGGAGTGGCCGCAGCGAACGCCAGCGCCAGCAGCATCCTGGTTGCCGGGGTGGCCGGGCTGGTGGCAGGTGCCTTGTCGATGGCCGCGGGCGAATACGTCTCGGTGCATTCACAGGCGGACACTGAAAAGGCCGACCTCGCCAAAGAGCGCGCCGAGCTCGCCGCCGACAGCGTGGGCGAGCACCGCGAGCTGGCGCACATCTACATGGGGCGCGGCCTCGATGCGGCGCTGGCCGCCCAGGTCGCCACACAGCTGATGGCGCACGACGCGATCGGCGCGCATGCGCGTGACGAGCTGGGCATCTCCGACACGCTGAGCGCGCGCCCGATCCAGGCTGCATTGGCCTCGGCCGCGAGCTTTGCGGTGGGCGCCGCGTTGCCGATCGGCGTGGTGGCACTCTCGCCCGCCACGCAGTTGATCCCCTGGGTGGCCGCGAGTGCGCTGGTGTTCCTGGCGCTGCTCGGCGCCGTGGCGGCGCGCGCCGGTGGCGCCCGCATGCTGACCGGCGCCTGGCGCGTGACCTTCTGGGGCGCGGTGGCCATGACCATCACGGCCGGCGTGGGCGCGCTGTTTGGCACCGTGGTCTGAGGCACAGGCACGCGCCAAGCACACTTCTCCCACTGCGAGAAACCCAAAACAAGATCGGGCCCAGCCCGCAAACCAACACGCCGGCCGCGATGCCCATGAAAAAAGGGCAGGCGCATGGCGCCTGCCCTTCTTGTGCGAAGCGAAGAAATTACTTCTTGGCTTCTTCCTTCTTCTTCTCAGCCTTGGCTTCGGCCTTCTTTTCCATTGCCTTGGCCTTGCTGGCGGCGGCAGCCGGGGCGCTGGCCTTCATGGGGGCTGCACCAGCGTGCGAAGCGGCTTGTGCGGCCACGCCGGTCAGGGCAAAGGCGGCGACGATCAGGGTTGAGAGGATCTTGCTCATGTGGATTCCTTGAAAAGTTGAAAGTGCACTGGCCAGGTGTGCGGCGTCGCCTGGGTCTGTACAACGACACAGGCCCACCGCTTGGGTATCAGCCCCGACCCAGGCATCGGACTCAAGCTGATCCAGCCAAAACGGTGTACAGCCCTTTCGGTTGACAGGGCCGCGCGGATTCTCAGCCAGATCGTGCGAACCTGTGTGGCGCCGTTGCTACCATCCCGCCCTCGTTGCACCTCTTTGCCCCTCTCGCCCCCTCTAGGCCTATGCGTTTTCCCTGCCGTCTCTCTCGCTGGTGGCTGTTGCCCTTGTTGCCGTTGGTTGCAAGCCCTGCGGCGCTGGCGGCGCCCTTCACGCCGACTTCCGACCAACAGGTGCTGGAGGTGCTGCCCGCACGCGCCGCCGACCCGCGCATGCGAGCCCTGCGCGAGCTGCGTGCCGCCGCGGCGCGCAGCCCCCATGACGTGGACGCCGCCGTGCGCCTGGCCCAGCGCTATTACGACGAGGTGGCGGCCGAGGGCGACCCACGCTTCATCGGCTATGCGCAGGCGGCGCTCGCGCCCTGGTGGCACCTGCCCGATCCGCCGGCAGCGGTGCGGGTGATGCGCGCCATCTTGCTGCAGTTCAGCCACCAGTTCGACGCCGCCCTCGCTGACCTGGCTGCTGCTGTGCAACAAAACCCACGCCATGGCGAAGCCTGGGCCTGGCAAGCGGCCATCTACATGGTGCGGGCCGACTACACCGGCGCACGCCGCGCCTGCGAACAGGTGGCGCTACTTGCCACACCCCTCATCGGCGCGGCCTGCCTGGCCCACGTCGACTCCCACACCGGCCAGGCCGCTGCGGCGGCCAACATGCTGCGAGCCGCGTTGTCACAAGCCCCCCCGGCCGCTCCCGAAGAGCAGCTCTGGGCCCTCACCCGCCTGGCCGAGATCGAAGACCGCCGAGGCCGCCCGGTCGAGGCCGAAGCCGCCTACCGGCGCGCGCTCGCGCTGGGCCGGGCCGACGTTTACCTGCTGGCCGCTTACGCGGACTTCCTGCTCGACCGCGGCCGGGCTGCCGAGGTGCTGGTGCTGCTGAAAGACCAGGCGCGCTCCGATCTGCTGCTGTTGCGACTGGCGCTCGCGGCCAAGACCGTGAACGACCCGCAGCTGGACGCTTGGCGCAGCGACCTCGCCGCCCGCTTCGAGGCGGCCCGCCTGCGCGGTGACGCCACCCATCAAAAAGAAGAGTCGCGCTTCGTGTTGGGGGTGCTCGGCCAGGCCGAGCCGGCCCTGGTGCTGGCAAAACAAAACTATGCCGAGCAGCGCGAGCCCGCCGACGCACGCATCCTGCTCGAAGCGGCACTGGCGGCTGGCCTGGCCGCCAGTGCCGAGCCGGTGTTGCAGTGGATGGCGTCCTCGCGCATCGAGAGCGTGGCCTTGCAGACGCTGGCGCGCCGGTTGAAGGGCGGCAACTGATGCGCGCCGCCTTCGTCTTCTGGCTCATCACCTTGTTGTCGGGCCTTTTTGTCGCACCGGCCGCACAGGCGCACAAACCGTCTGACAGCTACCTCAGCCTCGAGGTTGGCGACAAAGGTGTCAGCGGCCAATGGGACATCGCCCTGCGCGACCTCGACTTCGCCATCGGTCTCGATGCCGACGGTGACGGCAACATCACCTGGGGCGAAACGCGCGCCAAACACGCCGAGATCGCGGCCTATGCCGTGGCGCGGCTCGCCCTCCAGAGCGACGGCAAGGCCTGCACGATCGACGTGCCACAACAACTCGTTGACCGCCACACCGACGGTGCCTACACGGTGCTGCAACTCCGAGTGAGCTGCCCCCAAACACCGACCCAGTTGACGCTTGGCTACAAGCTCTTCGCCGAGCTCGACCCGCAACACCGCGGCCTGCTCAAGCTGAGCGCGGGCGGGCGTACCAGCACGGCCGTCTTCAGCCCCGACAAGCCGCAACAAAGTTTTGCGGTGCAAGAGGCGGTGGGCTGGTTTGCGCAGTTCATCGACTACGGGCGTGAAGGTGTGTGGCACATCTGGATCGGCTTCGACCACATCCTCTTCCTGCTCGCGCTGCTGCTGCCTTCGGTGCTGGTGTGGCACAAGCCGCGCTGGCAGGCGGCCGCCGGTTTTGCGCCCTCGTTCTGGGAGGTGGCCAAGATCGTCACCGCCTTCACGCTGGCGCACTCGATCACGCTTTCACTGGCCACGCTGGGCTGGGTGTCGCTGCCGTCACGCTTGGTCGAGTCGGCCATTGCCGCCTCGGTGGTGCTGGCCGCGCTCAACAACGTGTGGCCGGTGTTCCAGGGCCGGCGCTGGCTGGTGGCGTTTTGTTTCGGCCTGATCCACGGTTTTGGTTTTGCGAGCGTGCTGGCCGACCTGGGCCTGCCGCCAGACGCGCTGCTGCTGGCGCTGGTGGGCTTCAACCTGGGCGTGGAATGTGGCCAGCTCGCCATCGTGGCGGTGTTCCTGCCGCTGGCCTACAGCTTGCGCCAGCACTGGGTCTACCAGCGGCTCATCTTGATCGGCGGCTCGCTGCTGATCGCAGCGTTGGCCGCCGTGTGGTTGCTGGAACGGGCCTTCAACCTGAAGCTGATGCCGTTCTAGCCAGCAGCTCAGCCGCGTTTGGCGTTGAGCCAGTTCAAGATGTCGCGCTCGACCTCGTCGCGGTTGGTCTCGTTCAATATCTCGTGGCGCGCGCCGGGGTAGAACTTGTG
>JBBRFR010000023.1:0-20074 GCA_038241485.1 Burkholderiales bacterium | reverse complement strand
GCGGCTGCTCACGTCGAGCAAACGCATGAGCTGGGTCTTTTGCTCGAACAGGTCAAACAGCTTGCGCAATGACCCCATGTCGCTGGAAAAATCTTGCACCGTGAGCAGGTTGCGCTCGCCGCTGATGACCACCTGATCCTGGTTGTCTTGCATGGCCTCGGCGCCCGTTTCCACCGCCGCTTGCATCAGCGTGGCGATCTCGCCGCGCAGCACGTCAACTTCACGCTTCAGGCGCTCGCGTACTTCTTCAATCGTGAGGCCGGCGTATTGGGCGGTGAGGTAGTTGCTGGCTTCGATGAGCTGGCTCTGTGTGTAGTCTTGTGCAGTGACGATCACGCGGTTTTGCACGTCGCCATCGGGCGCCACCAAGATGACGAGCACGCGCCGCTCTGACAGGCGCAAGAACTCGATGTGGTGAAACACGCTGACCTTGCGCGGCGCGGTGATCACACCCACAAAGCTCGACAGGCTCGACAACATCTGCGCCGCGTTGGCAATCACACGCTGCGGTTGATCGGGGTGCAGCTGCGTTTCAAGCGGGGCGCTGGCGGCGCTCAAGTCGAGCGGCTGCGCGGTGAGCATGGTGTCAACAAAGAGACGGTAACCCCTGGCGGTGGGGATGCGCCCGGCGCTGGTGTGGGGGCTGGCGATCAGGCCCAGCTCTTCCAGGTCGGCCATCACGTTGCGGATGGTCGCGGGCGAGAGATCGAGCCCGGAGGCGCGCGACAACGTGCGCGAGCCCACGGGTTGGCCGTCTGCGATGTACCGCTCGACCAAGGCTTTCAGAAGGGTTCTGGCTCGCTCATCCAACATGGTTTTCATTGTAGGCCGCAGGGGGAGTTGAGCCCCGTCTGCGCGGGGTCGCTGTGGTGTAATCCTGCGCATGCCGTCACGCTTTCGACACGCCGCGCTCGTGGGCAAATACCAAGCCCGAGGCATCCGTGGGGTGCTTGAAGAAATTGCGCATTTCCTGGTGCGCCAAGGCCTTGAGGTTTCGCTTGAACGCGAGACCGCGCTCAACACCGGCATCGCCGATTTCAACGCACTGAGCCCCACCGAACTGGGCAAACATTGCGACATGGCCATCGTGGTCGGCGGCGACGGCACCATGCTCGGCATTGCCCGCCAGCTGGCGCGCTTCAACCTGCCGATGGTGGGCATCAACCAAGGCCGGCTGGGTTTCATCACCGATGTGCCGGTGGGCCACTACGCCGAGGCGCTCGCGCCCATCATCGCGGGCGACTACGAAGAAGAGCGCCGCACCATGCTCGAAGGTGCGGTCTACCGTGACGACCAGAAGATCTTCGACGGCTTTGCGATGAACGACGTGGTGGTGAGCCGCAGCGCCACCGCCAGCATGATCGAGGTGAAGGTCGACATTGGCCCCGAGTTCGTGGCCAACCTGCGGGCCGACGGCGTGATCATCGCGTCGCCCACGGGCTCGACCGCCTACGCGCTGTCGGCCGGTGGGCCGATTCTTCACCCGGGCATTGGCGGCTGGTTGCTGGTGCCGATTGCGCCGCACGACTTGAGCAACCGCCCGATCGTGTTGCCCGACACACAAGACATCAGCCTCGAAGTGGTGACCGGCCGCGACGCCAGCGTCAACTTCGACATGCAAAGCCTGGCCAGCCTGTTGCCGGGTGACCGCATCGTGATCCGGCGCTCGCGCCACCAGGTGCGGTTTTTGCACCCGCAGGGCTGGAGCTATTACGCAACGCTGCGGCGCAAGCTGCACTGGAATGCTGGAGTGACCTGAATGTTGCGGCGTTTGGCTCTTCGTGATTTTGTGATCGTCACCACGCTCGAAGTGGAGCTGTCGGGTGGCTTCTCGGTGCTCACCGGCGAAACCGGCGCCGGCAAGTCCATCTTGATCGACGCCTTGCAACTCGCGCTGGGCAGCCGGGGTGATGCGGGCGTGGTGCGCGAAGGCGCGGCGCGCGCCGAGATCACGGCTGAGTTTGATGCGCCGGTGAGCCTTGCGTCGTGGCTCGACAACGCCGGCTTCGAGTCGGCCGACACCTTGCTGCTGCGCCGTGTGATTGACGCACAAGGCAAGAGCCGCGCCTGGGTCAATGGCAGCCCGGCCACGGTCGCGCAGTTGCGCGAGGCGGCCGATCACCTGGTCGACATCCATGGTCAGCACGCCTGGCAAAGCCTGACCCGAAGCGCTTCGGTGCGCGGCCTGCTTGATGCGTATGCGGGTGTGGACACCGCACCGCTGGCCGCCGTGTGGTCGCAATGGAAAGCCGCTGGCGAGCTCCTCACCAAAGCCCGCTCGCAGCAAGCCGACCTGGAGCGTGAACGCGAGCGGCTCGCCTGGCAGGTGGGTGAGGTCGACAAACTCGCACCAGGCGCTGACGAGTGGGGTGAGCTCAACGCCGACCACCAGCGCCTGTCGAACGCGCAGTCTCTGATGAACGCGGCGCGTACGGCGCTTGATGCGGTGAGCGACGCCGACATCAGCGCCGATGGCCTCGCCTCTCGAGCGGTCGACGCGCTGCAAGACGTGGCCGAGTTCGACGCCCGCTTGGCCAACGTGGCCGAGGTGCTGCAAAGCGCGCAGGCCCAGTTGCAAGACGCGGCACACACTTTGAGCAGCTACCTCAACCACGCCGAGCTGGAGCCCGAGCGGCTGCAAGAACTTGACGAGCGCTTGTCAGCCTGGATGAGCCTGGCCAAACGCTACCGCCGCCCGCCGGCCGAGCTGCCTGCGCTCCTGACCCAATGGAAAGACGAGCTGCGTGCGCTCGATGCCGCCGCCGATCTCGATGGCCTGGAACAAGCGTTGAAGAGCGCGCAGACCGCCTTCAACACCGAAGCACGCCACATCTCGGCGCAGCGCAAAACGGCAGCGCCCAAACTCGCCGCCGCCGTCACGCAGGCCATGCAGCAGCTGGGCATGGCGGGTGGGCGCTTCGAGGTGAGCCTGATCGCGCAAGACACGCCGCAATCGTTTGGCCTGGAGTCGGCCGAGTTCCTCGTGGCGGGCCACGCCGGCAGCACGCCGCGCCCCATGGCCAAGGTGGCCTCGGGCGGCGAGTTGTCGCGCATTGCACTGGCCATCGCCGTCACCACCAGCCAACTGGCGCCCAGCGGTGAAGCGGCCGGCACGCTGATCTTTGACGAAGTTGACGCCGGGGTGGGCGGTGCGGTGGCCGACACCGTGGGCCGCTTGATGAAACAGCTGGGCCGCGACCGCCAGGTGATGGCGGTCACGCACCTGCCGCAAGTGGCCGCCTGCGCCGACCACCACTTCGTGGTGAGCAAGGCCTTGCGTGACGGCAGCACACGCAGCGATGTGGTCGCGGTGAACGGCGAAACCCGTGTGGCCGAAGTGGCGCGCATGCTGGGCGGCGAGCGCCTGTCGGGCACCACGCTCGCCCACGCGCAAGAGCTGCTGGCCGTGGCGGCCGAGTCTGCACCCGCACCCAGCGCGCGCGGGCGCAAACGCCCATGAACATGAACCCGGTGAACTCGGGCGAAGCCGCGCCCCCGCTCGTTGCACCGCTCGAGGTGGTGCTGGTGACCGGCATCTCGGGCTCGGGCAAATCGGTGGCCTTGCATGCGCTGGAAGACGCGGGCTTCTTCTGTGTCGACAACCTGCCGCCCGAGCTGCTGCGCGAGTTTTTGCGGCTGGAGCATGAGCGCATGCAGCGGCGTGTGGCGATCGCGGTTGATGTGCGCAGCGCGGGCTCGCTGCCGCACCTGCTGCCGCTGATCGAAGAGCTGCGCGGCGAGGGCGTGATCATCCGCTCGATCTTTCTCGACGCCAACACCGACGCCTTGGTGCGGCGTTATTCCGAATCACGGCGCCCGCACCCACTGACACAGCATGCGCCGATCCAGGCGCCCGCGCGGCGCCGTGACGACGAGGCCTCGCCCGGCCACCACGCGCTCTACGACGCGATCGAGCTGGAGCGCGAGTTGCTCGCCGAGCTGCGCGAGGTTTCGACGGTCGTCGACACCAGCCAGCTGCGCCCGGCCCAGCTGCGCATTTGGGTGCGCGACCTGGTGCAGGCGCGTGCGCGCGCGCTCACGCTGGTGTTTGAATCGTTCGCGTTCAAACACGGCGTGCCGCTCGATGCCGACTTTGTGTTTGACGTGCGGGTGCTGCCCAACCCGTATTACATCCGCGAGTTGCGTGCGCAGACCGGGCGCGACGGCGAGGTGGTCGCCTACCTGCAAGCCCAGCCTGAAGTGGCTGAAATGATGTCGCAGATCGAAGCCTTCATCGCACGCTGGTTGCCCGCCTTTGAGAACGACCAGCGCAGCTACCTCACGGTGGCCATTGGGTGCACCGGCGGCCAGCACCGCTCGGTGTACTTGGTCGAAACGCTTGCAAAACGCTTTGCCACGCGCGGCATCGCGCTGATTCGCCATCGAGAGCTCGATGCCCGCGACTGAACTCCTGACGATCCCGCTGTTTCCGCTGCAAGCGGTGCTCTTCCCTGGCGGACTGCTGAGCCTGAAAGTTTTTGAGGCCCGCTACCTTGATTTGATCAGCGCGAGCCTGCGCGAAAACAAGCCCTTCGGCGTGATGACGCTTCGCCAGGGCGGCGAACTGCGCAAGCCCGGCGCACCCGTGCTGACCGAGGCCATCGGCACGCTGGCCGAGCTGATCGACGTTGACAGCGCGCAGCATGGCATCTTGCAGGTGCGTTGCCGCGGCACCCAACGTTTTGAGGTGAGCTCGAAGCTGCAACAGGCCGATGGGCTGTGGCAAGCCCAGGCACACCTGCTCGATGACGACGACGAAACGGCCCCCAGTGAAGCCCTGTTTGAGACCGTGCGCGGCCTGGCCAATGCCATTGCCACGCTCAAACAACAAGGCGCCGAGCCGTTCTTGAAGCCTTTTAAGTTCGACAACGCCGGCTGGGTGGCCAACCGCTGGTGCGAGATCTTGCCGATCTCGATTGCCGCCAAACAAAAGCTGATGGAGCTGCCCGACCCGCAGGTGCGGCTTCAGCTGGTGGGCGAGTTCTTGCGCACCAAGGGCGTGGTCAAGTAGCTGAGCGCAGCAGCAGCTTGCGCAACGGCGCGGGCAAGCCCATCGCGAGCGCTTCGTCGAGGCTGAACCAAGCGCCTTTGGGCAGCGTGGCGGCGATGGCATCACGCTGCTTCTGGGTGGAGCGCGCGGGCAGCTCCCAGCGCAGCGGGTGCAGCGTCCAGTCGAGGTGGGTCAGCACGTGGGTGAAGCTCGGCAGCACCGTGGCGGCACCGGGCCAGCCGGCGCTCGCCTGCCCCAGCGCCTGTGGCGACTCAAACTCAGGCAGGCTCCGCAGGCCAGCCCACACACCGCGATCGGGCCGCTGACACAGCCACAGTTGGTCGCCCCAGGTGAGCCACAACCAGGCGTTGTCGCGCAGGCTGCGCTTGAGCTTGCGTGTCTTGACGGGGAAGCTCTCTTGTGTGCCCGCACGCTTTGCGGCGCAATGCGCTTGCACCGGGCACAACAGGCACTGCGGCGAGCGCGCGAGGCACACGGTGGCACCCAAGTCCATCAGTCCTTGCGTGTAGGGCTCGATGTGTTGATGCGGCAGCAACTCGGTGGCTTGCGCCCACAGCTCGCGCTCGTTCTTGGTCACAGCCAAGTCGTCGCCAAAGGCGAGAAAGCGCGTCAACACCCGCTTCACGTTGCCATCAAGAATGGCCACCCGCTCGCCAAAACAAAACGCCGCAATGGCCGCCGCGGTGGAGCGGCCAATGCCCGGCAAGGTCTGCAGCAGCTCACTGCCGCGCGGGAACACGCCACCGTGTTCAGCCACCACCGCCTTGGCGCAGGCGTGCATGTTGCGAGCGCGGCTGTAGTAGCCCAGGCCACTCCACAGGCTCATCACCTCGTCTTGTGAGGCCGCGGCCAGGGCTTTCACCTCCGGAAAGCGGTGCAAGAAGCGCTCGTAGTAAGTGAGCACCGTGCTCACCTGCGTTTGTTGCAGCATGACTTCGGACAGCCACACGCGGTACGGGTCGGTGGTGCGCTGCCAAGGCAGGCTGTGACGACCGTGCTCGCGCTGCCACGCGATCAAGGGCGTGGCAAAGTGATCCTGATTGGCGAGAACCAACTCCTCAGCCGTCGCCGAGCCGCCTCAAGGCGGCTGAGCGCCCCCTTGGGGGGCAGGAGCAAAGCGACGTGGGGACCGACATTTACTCAGGCTTGCGCGGCGTAGAGCACGCCGGCTTCGCTGTTTTTCGCGTCAACGGGTGGGTCGAGCCGCGCTTGTTCCTTGACGCGAGTGGCCAGCTCGGCGCCGCGCGCTTGCAGCTGCTGCAACTGCGTGTCTTGTGCTTCGAGCTCGGAGATGCGTTGCTCCAGGTCACCCGAGGCGGCCTGAATGCGCTCCAGCGCCTCGCGGCGGCGGCGGAACCCACGGCGCCGCTCGCGCAGCTGCGAATCAACCTGTGCCGACGCCATCTTGTTCCACAGTTCCAGCTCGCTGCTGGCGTTCTCGAACACCACACGCAGCTTGGAGACCAGCATGCGGCGGAACTGCTCCATGAACTTGGGCTGCGACAAACGCAGCGCCTGCGAGAGGCCGAGGTACTGCACGTAGTTGCGCTGGATCAGCGTCAGCTCTTGCACGAAGCGCTTGAGGTCGGGCGTCTTGTTGACGGCCAAGCTGAAACCAAACTCGGCGTTGAGCTTGGAGAACGAGGCCGTCAACATGTCGTGAATCTCACCGGCGCGCACTTGAGAGGCTTCGAGCAGCTCGCGCAGGCGAGCGCACAGCGCGAGGAAGGCCTTCTTGGCACCCAGGTTGAGCAGCGACGCGTTCATGGTCGTCTGCATCTCGTTGACTTCTTCGCGCAAGCGGTCGCTGGTCAGGTCGAGCAGCGCGTTTTTCAGCATGCGGCTGTGCACCATGCGCATGGCTTGCAGGCGCGAGGTGCATTGTTCGAACTCAACGGTTTCGGCGTCAACACGCTCCAGCATCAACCGCGTCTTGGCGCTGCTCTTGCCACGCAGGCCGCGCAGCTCAAGCGTTTGTTCGGCCGTCTGGCGGCGGCGGTCGCCCAAGCGGCGGGCCACTTGTGACTCCATGCGCTGGGTCGACTCCAACACCATTTGCTGCAGCACATCGCGGCGCTGCGGCAGCAGCTGCGCGCCGAGCGCAGCTTCTAGCGCGGGCAGGCGGCTTTCGGCCAGCCCACGGGCATTGCCTTCGATGCGCGAAGCCAGGGCCTGGCGTGCGGACAAGGGGAACACCCGCGCAGGGTCGGTCTCCAGCGTGCGGGCGGTGGCTTGACGTTGTTGCTCGATCTGCTCGCGCACCTGCTCAGCCGTGGCCAGCGGGTCGACCATCGCGTCGATCTTGTTGAGCACCACGAAGCTCGCGCCCGAAGGCGAGCCAAGGTGGTCACGCCAGATCGCCATGTCGGACTTGGTGACGCCGGTGTCGGCGCCGAGGATGAACACCATCGCATGCGCCGAAGGCAGCAGGCTGAGCGTCAACTCGGGCTCGGCTCCGATGGCGTTGAGCCCCGGCGTGTCGAGCACCACCAGGCCTTGTTTGAGCAAGGGGTGCGGGTAGTTGATGAGGGCGTGGCGCCAGGCCGGCACTTCAACGCGGCCGTCGTCATCGGTGGGTGGGTTGTCTTCGGGGTGGTCGTCGTCCCAGAAGCCCAGGGCCTTGGCATCGTCGACGCTGACAAATTGCGTGCGCATGACTTCGAGCAAGGCCTCCGACAGCTTGTCGGGCGAGCTCACATCAAGCGCGAGGTGCGTCCAGGCCTTTTGCTGGCCACGCAGCTCGGTGAGCGACAAACCTTCAAGGCGGGTAGAGATGGGCAGCAACGCGAGGGCGGGTTCTTCACCGGCCTCATAACCCAGCTCGACCGGGCACATGGTGGTGCGGCCCGGCGTGGCCGGCAACACGCGCCGGCCGGTGTCTGAAAAGAAGATCGCGTTGATCAGCTCGGACTTGCCACGCGAAAACTCGGCCACAAAAGCAACGATGAGTTTTTCGCCCGCCATGCGGCGACGCAAGGTGTCCAGCGATTCATGGGCAGCGGGGTCGGCGACGTCGTGCTCACCGAGGAAACGGCTGTACTCGTCAAGCCGCTGGCCGAGCGCCAAGCGCCACTGGGACAGTTCGTCAAGACTGCTTGCGAAAGAGGAAGCCATGGGGTGGTTCGCGGCCCAGCAAATATGCGTCAGGCATGGTATCGCAAGGCGCATTTCTGACAGGGCAGCGGAAACATCTGGTCACCCATGTGGGTAACCAATCGTGAGGTATTTGGCGGATTGGCCGGCGCGCCATCAGCGTCGCTGGCACGTGGGGCAGAAAAACGTGGAGCGCTGCCCTTGCACGATGCGCCGAATGGTCGTAGCGCACACATGACAACGCTCACCTTCGCGGCCATAAACGCCCGCCTGCGACTGAAACTCGCCGGCCATGCCGTGCGCATCACGAAAGTCGCGCAGCGTCGAGCCGCCCAATGCCAACGCACGCGCCAGGGTTTCACGCACCGCCACGGCGAGCTTCTCGCTGCGCGGGCCGCTCAGCTTGTCGCTGCGGGCGCGGGGGTCGATGCCGGCGCTGAACAAGGCCTCGCAGGCGTAAATGTTGCCTGCGCCCACGACGATGTCGCCGGACAGCAGCGCGAGCTTCACCGCCACTCGCCGCCGCTGCAGGGCGGTGTGCAGGTACCTGCCGCTGAAGGCCGGCGAAAACGGCTCCACGCCCAGGCCGGCCAGCAGCTTGTGGGCCATGCCTTCGTCTTGGCTCGCCGACCACACCACGGCGCCAAAACGGCGTGGGTCGGTCAGGCGCAGGGTGCCTCGTGTGGTGATGAGGTCGAAGTGGTCATGGCTGCCATGCGCCGCGCTGTCTTCGCGAAACGCCAGCGAACCCGACATGCCCAGGTGCAGCAACAAGCCCCCGGCGGACAAGGGCAGCCACAGGTACTTGCCGCGCCGGGTGGCATCGCCCACGCTCTGGTGGATCAGGCTGTCAGGCTCGCAGCCCAGCGGCCAGCGCAAAGGTTTTCCCAAGCGCACGCCGGTGATGCGCGCGCCGGCAATGCGGTGCGCAAAGCTCTGGCGAGTGACCTCAACTTCGGGAAGTTCTGGCATTCGGGAATTATCACGACAGCTTCGGGTCAGAACCCAGACCCTAGAATCTTTAGAGCCTTCAGGAGCAGTTCATGCGATCCCTCTTACCGTTCTCCCGCGCAGCCGTCGCTCTGGCTTGCGCGCTGGTGTTGACGCATGGCGCCCACGCGCAAACCGAGCCGGCCAGCACGGTCGCAAACTCCTCGCTGGATGCGCCGTTGTTTTATCAATTGATCATCGGCGAGATGGAACTGCGCTCGGGCCAGCCCGGCACGGCCTACCAAGTGCTGCTCGACGCCGCCCGCAAGACACGCGACGAAGAGCTGTTCCGCCGCTCCACCGAAGTCGCCTTGCAGGCCCGTGCGGGCGACCAGGCACTGGCTGCCACACAAGCCTGGCGCACCGCCCTGCCCAACTCGCTGGAGGCCGTGCGCTACCAGTTGCAGTTGCTGATCGGCCTCAACCGGCCTGGCGACACCGTCGAGCCACTGCGCACCCTGCTCAAGCTCACGCCCGCGGGCGAACGCCCGGCGGTGATCTCGTCGCTGCCGCGCCTCTTCGACCGCGGCACCGACAAGACGGAATCGGCAAAACGGCTCGAACAAGTCCTGCAACCCTCGCTCGCCGCACCCGAAACACGCGCCGCCTCACAGGTGGCACTGGGCCGCGCCTGGCTCGCCGCGGGCGACAACACCAAGGCACTTGAGCTGGCTCGCAGTGCCCACGCACTCGACCCCGCAGCCGAATCGCCCGCGCTGCTGGGGCTGGAGCTAATGACAAGCACCCCGGCGGCCGAAAGCGTCGTCACCGCCCACCTGCTGGCCCGGCCAGCGAGCACGCCGATCCGCATGGTGTACGCACGCATCTTGAGCAACGCGCAGCGTTACGCCGATGCCGTGCCACAACTGGAAGCGGTGACCCTCGGCGACAAGCCGCCCGCCGCTGCCTGGCTCACCTTGGGCGCATTGCACCTGGAGCTGAAGCACCCGCGCGAAGCCACCACCGTGTTGAAGCAGTACCTGCAGCGTATGCAAGCCGGCACCGTGGCGCCGCCCGTTGCGGATGATGACGAAGACAACGACCCCGCCACACCCGACCAAGGCGCGACACAGGCCTACCTGCTGCTCTCGCAAGCGGCCGAACAGTTGAAAGACTATGCAGGCGCCGAAGCCTGGCTGGCCAAGGTCACCAACCCGCAACGTGCACTCGACGTGCAGGCACGGCGCGCTTCGCTGCTGGCCAAACAGGGCAAGCTCAAACAGGCCCGCGAGCTGATCCGCCGCGCGCCTGAAAAAACCGCCGATGACGCACGCGCCAAGTTGCTGGCCGAAGCCCAGCTGCTGCGCGACGTCAAGCAGTGGGGCGAAGCCAATGCGGTGCTGGCCAGCGCCAACGAGAAGTTTCCCAACGACGTCGACCTCTTGTACGAGCAGTCGATGATGGTCGAGAAGCTCAATCGCATGGACGAGATGGAGAAGCTGCTGCGCCGTGTGATCGAGCTCAAGCCCGATCACCACCACGCGTACAACGCGCTCGGCTACTCGCTCGCAGACCGCAACCTGCGCCTGCCCGAGGCGCGCGAGCTGATTCAGAAGGCGCTGGCCCTCGCACCGGGCGAGCCTTTCATCACCGACAGCTTGGGCTGGGTCGAATACCGCCTCGGTAACCGTGACGAAGCGCTGCGCCTGCTGCAGCAGGCCTACAAGTCACGCCCCGATGTGGAGATCGGTGTGCACCTGGGCGAGGTGCTGTGGACGAGCGGCCAGCGCGACGAAGCGCGGCGCGTGCTGCGCGAAGTGCGCACCAAGGACAACACCAACGACGTGCTCAAAGAAACACTGGCTCGCCTGCGGGTGGATCTGTGAGTTTCTGGGGCCGGCCTGTTGCGTGGCTGCTCGCCACCAGCCTGCTCGGCGGCTGTGCCTCGGTGGGTCACAAAGCGCCGGTGGGCGCCGAGACCCTCTCCGGCAAGCTCTCGGTGCGTGTCGATGCCAGCAGCTCAGCGCCCGCACGCAGTGAGAGTGGCAACTTCGAACTGAAGGGCACCCCCGACGAAGGCCAGCTCAACCTGTCGTCCCCCTTGGGCACCGTGCTCGCGCAAGCCCGCTGGTCGGGCCAACGCGCCTGGCTCACCACCTCGCAAGGCGAAACGGCCTACCCCGACCTCGACACCCTCACCCAAGAAATGCTCGGCGAGAGCCTGCCGGTGGCAGCCTTGTTCGACTGGCTGCGTGGCCGCCCGTGGCCCAGCGCGGCGAGCCAGGCCAGTGCGACGTCGACCGCGCCGGGCTTTCAGCAGCTCGGCTGGTCGGTCGACCTCACGCGCTTTGCTGAAGGCTGGATCACCGCCCAGCGCGCACAGCCACCCAGCGTGACCGTGCGCGCCCGCGTCGACGCCCCCTGACCCCACCATGGCATTGAAGGCCCTCTACGACGTCTCGGCACCCGCCAAGCTCAACCTGTTTCTGCACGTGCTGGGCCGGCGAGCTGACGGCTACCACCTACTGCAATCCGCCTTTGTGCTGATCGACTGGGCCGACTCGCTGCATTTCGAGCGACGCAGCGACGGTGCCTTGAGCCGCCACGACCTCAGCGCCGCCCTGCCCGCCGACGACCTGTGCCTGCGCGCCGCCCGAGCGCTGCAGGCCGCATCGGGCACAGCGCTTGGCGCCGACATCTCCATCGACAAACAAGTGCCCTGGGGCGCCGGCATGGGCGGCGGCAGCTCCAATGCGGCCAGCACCTTGCTCGCGCTGAACCGACTTTGGGGCCTGAACTGGCCCTTGCCGCGATTGCTCGCGCTGGGCCTGAAGCTGGGTGCGGATGTGCCGTTCTTCCTGGGCGGGCGCAACGCCTGGGTCGAAGGCATTGGCGAACAACTCACCCCGATCGGCCTGCCGCGGCAGTGGCTGGCGGTGCTCAAACCCCCATCAAGCATCGAAACCCATGCCATTTTTGCCAGCCCGCAGTTGGCCAGAAATACCGAAGCTGTTATAGTCGCGGGCTTCCTTGCAAAGGCCGGCATTGATGCCCTGGTAAACGGTTTTGGTCGCAACGACCTTCAACCCAGCGCCGAGCAGCAATGTGCTGAAGTGGCGCAAGCCACCCAGTTGCTCCAGGCCCGTTTCGGCAACAGCCGCATGACGGGTTCGGGCAGTGCGGTGTTCGCAAGGGCAGGCACGCAAGAAGCACCCATGGCGACACTGCCGGCAGATTTACCGCCGGCTTGGGTGGGTCGAATGTGCCGCAGCCTGGAGCATCACCCCTTGTTGGGTTGGTGAACCGGCCAAGACCGGAGTTTCAGGTGGGCCGCGCAAGCGGCAAACCGGTGTAGGGGAGTCGCCAAGTTGGTAAAGGCATCGGATTTTGATTCCGACATGCGAGGGTTCGAGTCCTTCCTCCCCTGCCAAAGTTTCTTGATTCCCGGTGCTTGAAGGGCAAGTGCCCACAGGCACACCGGGGCTGATGTAGATGGGCGCGCTGTGCCCCACAGAATGCGCCCAATGAGCCTCGACGGAGGGAACGTGCTTTTCAATACCGTGCTGTTTACCGGGAACGCCAACCCCGCGCTTGCGCAGGAAATGGCCACCAACCTCGGCATCGAACTCGGCAAGGCCAAGGTCGGGCGCTTCTCCGACGGCGAGGTCGACGTGGAGATCCAGCAAAACGTTCGCGCCCGCGACATCTTCATCGTCCAGCCCACCTGCGCGCCGACGAATGAAAACCTGATGGAGCTGTGCATCATGGTCGACGCGCTCAAGCGCGCTTCGGCCCGCCGTGTCACCGCGGTGATCCCCTACTTCGGCTACGCCCGCCAAGACCGCCGCCCGCGCTCGACCCGCGTGCCCATCAGCGCCAAGGTCGTGGCCAACATGCTTGAAGCCGTGGGTGTCGAACGCCTGCTGACCATGGACCTGCACGCCGACCAGATCCAGGGCTTTTTCAACATCCCGGTCGACAACATCTACGCCTCGCCGGTGCTGCTGTCTGACCTGCAAAGCAAGCGTTACACCGACCTGGTGGTCGTGTCGCCCGACGTGGGTGGTGTGGTGCGGGCGCGGGCGCTGGCCAAACAACTCGGCTGCGACCTCGCCATCATCGACAAGCGCCGCCCCAAGGCGAATGTGTCGGAAGTGATGCACGTCATCGGTGACATCGATGGCCGCAACTGCGTGATCATGGACGACATGATCGACACCGCCGGCACGCTGGTCAAAGCCGCCGATGTGCTGAAGGAGCGTGGCGCCAAGAGCGTGTACGCCTACTGCACGCACGCCGTGTTTTCGGGCCCGGCCATCGAGCGCATCAAGGCCTCGCAGCTCGATGAAGTCGTGATCACCAACACCATCCCGCTTAGCGAAGATGGCAAAAAATGTTCGAAGGTTCGCCAGCTGTCGGTGGCCTTCTTGTTCGCCGAAACCATTCGTCGCATTTCTGACGGCGAGTCGGTGACTTCCCTGTTTGCGGAGCAGAACAACAACTTCTGATCTGCAACACCGCGGCACGCCTTGTGTGTGCCGTTTCGCCGGGTCGCAAGGCCTGTTTTTTGACGCTTGGTCGCGGGCGTCAATCCATGTTTGGAGAACACCATGAAATTCGTCGCTTTTGAGCGCACATTGCAGGGGACCGGAGCGAGCCGCCGCCTGCGCCTGGCCAACAAGGTGCCGGGTATTGTTTATGGCGCTGGCACGCCGTCCATGATCGAGCTCGATCACAACGCCCTCTTCCACGCCCTGAAGAAGGAAGCCTTCCACTCGACCATTCTCGAAATGGAACTGGGTGGCAAGACCGAGCAAGTGCTGCTGCGTGACTACCAGCTGCACCCCTTCCGCCAGATCGTGCTGCACATCGACTTCCAGCGCGTCGATGGCACCACCAAGATCACGAAGAAAGTGCCGCTGCACTTCATCAACGAGGACATCTCGCCGGCCGTCAAAACTGATGCCTGCCTGGTGAACCACGTGGTCACCGAACTGCGCATTCAGTGCCTGGCCTCGGCCCTGCCTGAGTTCCTGACGGTCGACCTGGCCAACCTGACCAAGGGCCAACCCCTGCACGTGAGCGACCTGAAGCTCGCCGATGGCATCACCGTGGTGACCCAGGGCAGACCGAACCCCGTGATCGTGTCGACCTCGGTGCAAGCCGCCGAAGAAGAAGTGGTCGTCGCGCCGGTGGCGGTTGCTGCTCCCGCAGGCAAGGCCCGCAAAGTCGAAAAGCTCAACAACAAGAAATAAGTCCTTCTTCGGAAGGTCTGCGAGCCCCGCTTTGGTGGGGCTTTTTTTTGCCTGAAGCCCCACCTTGGTGGGGCTTTCTTCCCTGCGCGCTGCCCGGATAATCCGCGGCACCATGATTCGATTGCTTGTTGGCCTGGGCAACCCCGGCTCTGAATACGAAGCCACCAACCACAACGCAGGGTTCTGGTGGATCGACGCCGTTGCGCGCGAGCTCAAGGCCTCGCTCGCCCCCGATCGCAGCTACTTCGGTCTGGTGGCACGCGTGAACCGGCCCGGTGACGAGGGCCCGCTGTGGCTGCTGCAACCGCAGACCTACATGAACCTGTCGGGCAAGTCGGTCGCGGCGCTGGCGCGCTTCTTCAAGATCGCGCCCGAAGAAATCCTGGTGGCGCATGACGAGCTTGACCTTCAGCCCGGCCAGGTGAAGTTCAAACGCAGCGGGGGCCACGGTGGCCACAACGGGCTGCGTGACATCCACGCTCAATTGGGAACACCCGACTACTGGCGCCTGCGCATCGGCATCGGCCACCCGGGCGTCAAAGCCGAGGTGGTGGACTACGTGCTGCGCAAGCCCTCGCCCGCCCACCGCGACGCCATTCACGAGAGCATCGCCAAGACGCTGCCAACACTCGATCTCATCTTGGCCGGGGAGATGGAGCGCGCCACCATGAAGATCAATGCCAAACCGCCACGGCCCAAGCCGCCACGGCCCGAAGGCATGGTCACCAACGAGCCCACGCCGTGAGAGTGTTCACTGTGCTGGTCGCGTTGCTGGTCTGCGTGGGTGCGCAGGCCCAGACGGTTTACCGCTGCGGGCCCGACGGCCGGGTGTATTCGCAGAACCCTTGCCCGCAAGGCAGAGCCATCAACGTGAGTGACGAACGCAGCGAGGAGCAGCGTGCTGCTGCTGAAGCGCGAGTGCGCGGCGAGCAAGCACGTGGCGACGACCTAGAGCGTGAGCGCAGGGATCGGGAGGCCGTCAAGCCCGCCACGGCCGGCAAGATCGATGGCCGCCCGGCACGGCCGGAGCCGGTTGCAGCCGCTTCGAAATCATCGAAGAAGAAGAAAAAGGCCAAGGCGGGGCAAACTGCCCGCGGCGATTTCGTGGCCGTCGCGCCCGCCAAAATGACCAAGAACCGCTAAACCGACGCGGCCTGCAGCCGACGGTATTTTTCCCAGAGGCTCTCTTTTGACTCCACGTGCTCTGGGTCCCCCGGGATGCAATTCACCGGGCAGACCTGCACACACTGCGGCTCGTCGAAGTGGCCCACACACTCGGTGCACCTGGCGGGGTTGATCTCGTAGATGAGAGGCCCGAGAAAGATGGCCTGGTTGGGGCACTCGGGTTCACAGACATCGCAATTGATGCAGTCGTCGGTGATCAAAAGTGCCATGGTGGGGTACTGCTTCGGAGAACTACGCGCCTGCGTTCACACGCTGCTGCAGGCGCTGCAGCACCGAGGGTGACACAAACTTGGAAACATCACCCTTCAAGGTGGCAATCTCGCGCACGAAGGTGCCCGAAACAAATTGGAATTGGTCGCTGGGCGTGAGAAACACCGTTTCCACCGTGGGCATTAGCGTGCGGTTCATGCCGGCCATCTGAAACTCGTATTCAAAGTCGCTCACCGCGCGCAGGCCACGCACCACCACCTTGCCACCGTGGCTCATGACGAAGTCGCTGAGCAAGCCGTCGAAGGCGATCACTTCCACGTTGGGGTGTTTGGCGGCCAGCTCGGTGGCGATCTCCAGGCGCTCTTCCAGTGTGAACATGGTGCGCTTGTGGTGGCCAGTGGCCACCGCCAAGATCAGCCGCTCGAACAGGCGGCTCGCGCGGCGCATCAAGTCTTCATGGCCGAGGGTCATGGGGTCGAAGGTGCCGGGGTAGACGGCGGTGAGGCGGGTCACAGAGGTCAAGGCACGTTCCTTCCAGTCGGTACGGGTATGCGGGCAGTTTAGCCGGGCTCATTGCGCTGGATCAGGTGGAAATGCACAGCGCCAGCCCGGCCGTGACGGTGCAGGCGCAAGCCTTGTTCGGCGAACACGGGGTCGTCGCCAAAGGCGCGATCGGCTTCAAGGTAGATGAAACCACCGGGCACCACCACGCGCGTGGCGGCTTTCAGCGCGGGCACAAACAAGTCGGCGTCGAACGGCGGGTCGATGAAGACCAGCTCGAAACGTTCGGGCGCACTGCGTGCCATCCAGGCCAGGGCATCGACAGTTTCGATGCGCACGGTGTCGGCTTTCAGTCGCTCTCGCACCGCGTGCAAGCCTCGCACGAGCTTGGTATCGCGTTCAAGCAGCGTGACCTCGGCAGCACCACGCGAGGCGGCTTCAATCCCTAGCGCGCCACTGCCTGCAAACGCGTCGAGGCAGCGCCAGCCATCGAGGTTTTGCCCCAACCAATTGAAGAGCGTTTCTCTCACGCGATCGGGCGTAGGGCGCAAACCCGGCGCATCGGCCACCGGCAATTTGCTGCGTTTCCACTGCCCGCCAATGATGCGGACCTCAGCCACCGCTACTGCCGCACAGGGATGCCACGACTCGCCATCAAGGCCTTGGCCTCACCCACGGTGTGATGGCCGTAGTGAAAGATGCTGGCCGCCAGCACGGCGTCGGCGCCACCTTGCTGAATGCCTTCGGCCAGATGCTCAAGCGTGCCCACGCCGCCCGAAGCGATCACCGGGATGTCGACCGCATCACTCACCGCGCGGGTCAGCGGCAGGTTGAAGCCGATCTTGGTCCCGTCGCGGTCCATGCTGGTCAGCAAGATCTCACCAGCGCCGTATTCGGCCATCTGCCGGGCCCAGGCCACGGCGTCGATGCCGGTGTTTTTGCGCCCGCCGTGGGTGTAGACGTCCCAGCCCGAGCCGTCGGCGCGGCCCTTGGCGTCGATGGCCACCACGATGCACTGCGCGCCGTATTTGGTCGACGCGTCGCGAATCACCTGCGGGTTGGCCACCGCCGCCGAGTTGAAGCTCACCTTGTCGGCGCCGGCGTTGAGCAAGCGGCGCACGTCATCGACCACACGCACACCACCGCCCACGGTCAGCGGGATGAACACCTGCGAGGCCACCGCTTCGATCATGTGCAAGATGAGATCGCGCCCGTCGCTGGTGGCCGTGATGTCGAGGAAGGTGAGTTCGTCGGCACCTTGTTCGTTGTAGCGCGCAGCGATTTCCACCGGATCACCGGCATCGCGCAGCTCGAGGAAGTTGACGCCCTTGACAACCCGGCCTCCGGTCACGTCGAGGCAGGGAATGATGCGTTTGGCGAGCATGGGCGCTGATTCTTGAATGTCAGGCTGAGCCGTTGAGTTCGTCGGCGCGCTTTTGCGCCAGCGCGAAGTCGAGCGCCCCGCTGTAGATGGCGCGGCCGCAGATGACACCTGCAACCCCTTCGCTTTGCACGGCGCAGAGCCGCTCGATGTCGGCCATGTTGGACAGGCCGCCCGAAGCAATCACCGGGATAGTGAGCGCCTGCGCAAGCTTCAACGTGGCTTCGATGTTGATGCCGCTGAGCATGCCGTCGCGGCCGATGTCGGTGTAGATCACACCTTCGACACCGTAGTCTTCGAACTTCTTGGCCAAATCGATCACTTCGTGGCCAGTGAGCTTGCTCCAGCCATCGGTTGCGACCTTGCCGTCTTTGGCGTCCAGGCCCACGATGATGTGACCGCCGAAGGCGGTGCAAGCGTCTTTGAGGAAGCCCGGGCTCTTGACCGCCGCGGTGCCAACGATGATGAAGCTCAGGCCGTCATCCAGATAGCGCTCGATGGTGTCGAGATCGCGAATGCCGCCTCCCAGTTGCACGGGAATCTCTTCACCCACCTCGGCCAGGATGGCCTTGATGGCGGCTTCGTTGACCGGCTTGCCCGCAAAGGCTCCGTTCAAGTCGACCAGGTGCAAACGCCGCGCACCGGCATCGACCCACCTACGGGCCATGGCCGCGGGGTCTTCGCCGAAGGTGGTGGAGTCAGCCATGTCGCCCTGTTTCAGGCGCACACACTGGCCGTCTTTCAGGTCAATCGCAGGTATCAGCAGCATGGCCGAGTCAGAGGTTGTGAAGGGGAAGGAAGAGGGTGTAACCCGAGAGAAGACTCAAGAGAGTTCGCAAGAAGATGACGCTGAGTGAGCGAATCAGGGGTTCCAGTGGAGGAAGTTGCGGTAAAGCGCGAGGCCATGCTCGGCGCTCTTCTCGGGGTGGAACTGGGTGGCGAAAATGTTATCGCGTGCCAGCGCGCAGGTAAAGCGGTTGCCGTAGTCCGTTTCACCCACGCTGTGGCGCGGGTCGGACGGCCGGGCATAAAAACTGTGCACGAAATAGAAGTAGGCCTCATCGGGCACACCGGCCCAGATCGGGTGTGCACGCGCCTGGATGACCTGGTTCCAGCCCATCTGCGGCACCTTGTAGCGGCTGCCGTCGGGCTGGAGCTGACCTTGCAATTGGAAACGAATCACGTCGCCGGGGATGAGGTTCAGGCCGTCGGCCGGGCCTTCTTCGCTGCGCGTGAGCAGCATCTGCATGCCAATGCACACGCCCATCAGCGGCTTGCGGGCGGCGGCGTCGAGCAACGCGTCTTGCAGGCCTGATTCTTTGAGTTCGCGCATGCAATCGGGCAAGGCGCCCTGCCCGGGCAGCACCACACGCTCGGCGGCGTAGACCTCGTCGGGCTTGGAGGTGACGACCACCTCGAAGCCTGAGCCTTGCACGACGTGCAGCACCGCCTGCGAGACGGAACGCAGGTTGCCACTGCCGTAGTCGACGACCGCGACGGTCTTGGTCATGATCCGGACTCCCGCCGGGCCGCCCCAAGGGAGGCCGAGCCCCCGCGGGGGGCAGGAGCAACGCGACGTGGGGGCTCCATCAGAGCGAGCCTTTGGTGGAGGGGATCATGCCGGCCGCGCGCGGATCAATCTCTAGCGCCATGCGCAGCGCGCGCGCAAAGGCCTTGAAGATGGTCTCGCACTGGTGGTGGGCGTTGTCGCCCTCCAGGTTGTCGATGTGCAGCGTCACGCCGGCGTGGTTGCTGAAGCCGTGGAAGAACTCGTACACGAGCTGGGTATCGAGCGCGCCAATCATGCCGCTCTTGAAGTCGACCCGCATGTGCAAGCCCGGCCGGCCCGAAAAATCGATCACCACGCGCGACAGGGCTTCATCGAGCGGCACGTAAGCGTGGCCGTAGCGGCGCAGGCCCTTTTTGTCGCCTACCGCCTGCGCCATGGCCTGGCCGAGGGTGATGCCCACGTCTTCGACCGTGTGGTGGCCGTCGATGTGCAGGTCGCCCTTGGCGTCGACTTCCAGGTCGATCAACCCATGGCGGGCGATCTGGTCGAGCATGTGGTCGAAGAAGCCGATGCCGGTGGCCAGCTTGGCGACGCCGGTGCCATCGATGTTGATGGCCACGCGGATCTGCGTTTCGTTGGTGTTGCGGGTGACGTCGGCCTTGCGGTCGGTCATGACAGGCTCACTTTCAATGCGTCGATCATCAAATCGTTCTCTTCGGGAGTGCCCACGGTCAACCGCAGGCAGTTTGCCAGCAGCGGGTGCATTTTGGAGACGTTCTTCACCAGCACGCCGCGTGCTTTCATGCCTTCGAAGGCAAACGTCGGGTCGGGCACACGCGCAAGGATCATGTTGGCTTCGCTGGGGAAAGGCTTCACGCCCGGCAATTCACGCAAGCGCAGCAGCAGCCGATCACGCTCGCTGGGAAATCGCTACCGATAAAGCTCACGTCGATTATTTGCTGTCAACGCATGAACTCTTTGCGCGCTCTTATGCACAG
>JBBRFR010000022.1:0-20076 GCA_038241485.1 Burkholderiales bacterium | reverse complement strand
GCGCCCCAGTGGTTTGATGGCGCTGTTCTCCACCCACCCGCCGATGGAGCAGCGCATCGAGCGGCTGAATCAGGTGGCCTGAGCATGAGCGGCTGGAATCCACTCCGCGCGGGCCCGCGCCGCACTCGACAGCCGCAGAGGTTAAGTATCTGTGTTCGATGACGACAGGCAGCGCGAGTTTGTTGATCGGTTCCGCCCTGTTCGGCTGCTGATTGCGAGGCAATGAGTTGTGTCTCCGTAGCGGACAGCCATCATCGATGGCGACACGATCATGGGCACTCCATGGGGCACTTTTGACATGCCCGCCGAAGGCCCACAGACCCACACCGCAGGTTGCTCAGGCAAGGCGAACCGGTCAGTTCCGGGACGACGTCCGAAACATCTCACGGTGCGTACCGGCGACATCCGGAGGTGTTGCGTTGCCTGCGGCGATCGGTGCCGAATGCGAGGCCTCCGGGCGAGCGGTCGAGGAGATGGGCGTCATGGAGTTCCTGGTGTCGAGTCCTAGGGGCGTTCGAGTTCAGCGTTCGTGACTAATGAAGCGTTGGCGCATGCGGCGGGAGTCACTCCCTCGACGCCACAGGCGCATGAGGAAGCGCGCAGCGCGCGCCAGCGCGTTGTCCAGCGCAGTGCGCCAGTCGCTGGCCACGGAGGCGACGACCACCGACCCTGCGCCATCGGTCCGGAGTTCCACCTGGCAGCGCTTGTCGATGCCGCCGCGCGGTCCGTTCACGTCCGACATCTTCACCTCAGCGCGTGGCACCAGCCAGCCCAGGCGTCGCAGCACGAAGCGCACGCGGCGTTCGGTCAGGTCGCGCAGGTCAGCGGCTTGCGGATGGCAGGACTTGAAGAGCACTTGCATCACGGATCTCCAGCGGTTGGGTGACACAAAGAATGTGAGGCGCCTAGTGCTTCTGGAAAAGCAGTATTTCAAGAACGAGAACATCGGATAAACCTGAACATAGGACGGGGCTTCGACCGCAGAATTCGTGGTTTGGCGGCTCCGGCTGGCAAGCGTCGCAACGCGCGAGCCGTCTTGGCACGTCACCCTTTGGAGAAACACCCGATGCCCAACGCTCGAACCGCCAATGCAGTCCGTCTGGAGTTCGCGCCTGACTCCCTGGTTCAATCCAATCTGTCAGGGGCGGCCTTCACCGGCGACTGGCTCTGGGTGGCGGGCGACGAAGCCTGCGGCCTAGACCGCCTGCGCCGGCTCCACACCCTATGGGGGGCGGGGCCTTGCGCTTCGTCGATGACCCCCACTTTGGGCCGTACATGGCAATCCCGGGCAAGGACAACGGCTTCGACATCGAAGGCCTGGCCGTGGACGGCCGCGCCGAGGCCATCTGCGACCTGCCGCCGGCGCTGTCGGGCGGCAAGGCGCGCTGGCTCGTGCTGTACGACGCCCCTGGCGCCGATCGCAAGGAGGGCGAGCACACCGTCTTCGGTGACCTGCTGCGCCACGATTGAGATCGTCCGCCCAGGTCTGTCTCAGCCGCCTGGACGAACTGGCCCGCGTCGCGCAGGAAGCTGCGGCAAGATCGCTGTTTGATGTAACTGTCTGCTCTGTTTCAAGGTAAGCAAGAATGGAAAAAATACTTTCAGGGGTCGGGTCGCTGCTCTACGGCATGAGATTCACCATGCTGTTCTTCTATGTGGGTCTGGTAACGATCATTTTCGGCATTCTGGGAAAGTTCCTGCTGGAAACATACAAGTTGATGAGCACATTGCTGTTTGGCGAGCTCCAAAAGATCGACCTGATCATCAAGGTGCTTGAACTGGTTGACATGACGATGGTGGCGCAGCTTGTTTGGGTTGTGGCGCTGGCGGGTGTATCGCTCTTCGTGACCACCGGACACTTTGACAAAAAGGACATGAAAAAGCCTGACTGGCTGGACCACGTCAATACCTACAACCTCAAGTTGAAGCTCGCATTCGCCATCATCTCCATTTCAGGCGTTCATGCGTTGAAGACTTACTTGAGTGGCGACCTGAGTTTGGAAAACATAAAGGTAGTGACGATGGTGGCTGTCATTCACTTCACTTTCGTACTTTCTGCCATAGGAATCTCCTTTGCAGAGCGGTTGACGCGGGAAAAGGCATAAAGGCACCTTGGGCAATGACCGCGAATGCCGTTCACCTGGATTTCGCGGCCGCTTCCCGGGTTCGATCCAACCTGGCGAGCGCGCATGGCCTGAAATGAGGCTGTTCGCCGCGTCCTGTCTCGACCGCCACATGGCCGCTTTCCCCGAAATCGACCTCGCGTCACCGCTCCAGTTCGTTATCAATGCGGCAGCGGGCAGCAGCGACGCGGAGGCAAAGCGCGAAGTTGTCGAAGCCGCGCTGCGGGCTGGCGGACGACGAGGTGACTTGTTGTTCTGCAGCCCCGCCGAGTTGACCTGCGTGTCGCACCACGCTGCGACAAGGGCCGTCGCCACCCGCACGGCCGTGGTCGCCGTCGGCGGCGACGGCACACTCAACACGGTGGCGCAGGCCGCGCACGCCGTGGGCTGTGCCATGGGGGTGGTGCCGCAGGGCACGTTCAACTACTTTGCCCGCACGCATGGCATTCCTGCTGACTCGAGCGAAGCTGTCCGCCTGCTGCTGCGTGCGGCGCCGGCGCCGGTTCAAGTGGCCGGAATCAACGACCGCGTGTTCCTGGTCAACGCCAGCCTTGGGCTCTATCCCGACCTGCTGGAAGACCGCGAAGCCTACAAGGCCCGCTTCGGCCGCAGCCGTTGGGTGGCATTCGTGGCGGCCTGCGCGACGCTGCTGCGAGCACAGCGCCGGCTGCGCCTGCAAATCGAGATGGGTTCCACCGTCCGTGATGTGCAGACCTTGACGCTCTTCGTGGGCAACAACACGCTGCAACTGCAGCAGTTCGGTGCGGAGCCGCAGGACACCCTGGCCGGCACGCCCGGCGACGGCAGCATGGCCGCGCTGATGCTGCGGCCCATCGGAACGCTGTCGATGATCGGGCTGATGCTGCATGGAGCGATGGGCAGGCTGGGTGAAGCCGCCGGCGTGGAGGGCTTCGAGTTCCAGCACATGGTGGTGACGCCCACGCTGGCCTCCGGCCGGAAGGATGTCGTGGTGGCGTTCGACGGTGAGGTGGCACGCATGCGCGCGCCCATTGACATTCGCGTGCTGGACAAGCCCTTGTACCTGCTCCAAGCTGCTGGCGCGGCGGGCACGGCAAATGCGCAAGTGGCTACGGCGTGAGTCCTGCTGCAGATCTCCGACACCCACTTCGGCACCGAACAGCCGCATGTGGTCGAGGCCCTGGTCGCACTGGCCGCCCAGCAGCGGCCGGATGTGGTGGCGCTGTCGGGTGACATCACGCAGCGCGCGCGGCCAGCCCAGTTTCTGGCGGCGAAGGCCTTTGTCGACCGGCTGGGCGCGCCGCTACTGGCATCCCCGGCAACCACGACATTGCGCTGTTCGACCTCTGGGCACGCCTGACTCGCCCCTACGCGCGTTATGGCGCGGTCTTCGGGCACGAACTCGAGCCGGTGCACTCGTCGCGAGATCTTCTAATCGTCGGTGTCAACACCACTCGGGCGTGGCGGCACAAGAACGGTGAAGTGTCCGCGGCGCAGATCGATAGTGTGGCGAAGCTTCTGATCGCAGCCAGCCCGAGCCAGTTGCGCGTGGTGGTGGTGCACCAGCCTGCGGCGGTGACCCAGGCCCTGGATCAGCCCAACCTGTTGCGCGGCCGAGGTGCAGCTGTGCTTGATCGCACGGCAGGGCCGGCCATGGACAGTGCCGTCGCCCGCCTGCCCGCGCTGTGTGCCTAGCCGCGTAGACATCCGTTCGGAACTTCGAGGTTTGCTTTTTCCGAGTCTGCATCGGCGACAGAGTTCAGCCGTCGCAACTTCTCAAGGGCTTGTTCATGAAGCTTGACTTTCGCTCCAACGACCTTGAAGGCCAGCTGTGGCAGCAGCGTACCGCGGACAGGCTGCGCCAAGCACTCGGGCGTCTGCGCGGGCTGGTGGCACGCATCAAGGTCAGGCTGTACGACGTCAACGGGCCTGCGGACGGCGTCGACCAACGCTGCAACGTCGAGGTGCTTGTGCGCGGGAGCAGTCCCGTGACGGTCAGCGCCACAGCCCGATCGTGGCAAGACTGGGTCGAGGCGGTGGCGTCCCGGCTGCGGCAACGGGTCGTCTTGCAGCTGCGCCGTGCAACGGTGGTGGAGCCTCACGCCATAGCGCTTGCGCCTGTCCGCGCTGGGGTGTTAGCCCCTGTTTCTGGCGTCCGCTCGCCGCGCCGGTGTGGGGTGCGCGCAGACGCCTGCCCAGGCCTCGGTTGTGGCGCAGACCTTCGGTCCGGTGGGGGCACAGCCCATCATCAACTGCGGGTTCATCTGTGACTCGTTTGGGCGGTGTTATCGGGTGTGCTGGTAGGGCATCAGCCCCGATTCCGTTCGGGCTTGGCGTGTCGGGGGTGGATGGGGTGATGCGCGCACCCTTCGATTCGCGAAGCGAACCCCGTCCTGAGCTTGTCGAAGGGTCAGGGCGAACAGAGCAAACCTTTAGCGCATCAACACATCCAGCCACACCCGCTGCTCGGGTGTCACCGCATCGAGCGGCGTCATCATGGCGCTCGACAAGGCCGTTCGAATCCCAGGCTCCGGCCTCACCGGCGCTTGTGACAGCAGCTGGTTCAACAGCCGCCGCGCGGTGCCCAGGCTCTTGCCATACAGCTCGAAGATGGCCGACACGCTGACGTGGCGCGTGGGGTCTTCCATCCAGCAGTCGTAGTCGGTGACGATGCCGACCGTGGCGTAGGCCATCTGCGCTTCGCGCGCCAAGAAGGCCTCGGGCACGTTGGTCATGCCGACCAGGTGACAGCCCGCCTGGCGCATGAAGTGGCTCTCGGCGCGGGTGCCCAGGCGCGGGCCTTCGACGCAGGCGTAGGTGAGGCCGCGGTGCAGCGTGATGCCGAGTGTTTGAGCCGCGCTGCTGGCCGCATCAACCAGCGCTGCGCTCACCGGGTTGGCGGTGGAGATGTGGGCCGCCACACCACCGCCAAAGAAGCTGCGCTCGCGTGAGCCACGGGTCCAGTCGAAATACTGTTCGGGCATGGCCAGGTCACCGGGTGCCACATGTTCGGCCAGGCTGCCCACGGCCGAGAAGCCGAGCACCATGGTGGCGCCGGCTTGCTTGAGCGAAAACAGGTTGGCGCGGTAGTTCACCTCGTGCGGCAGCAGCTTGTGGCCGGCACCGTGGCGCGCCAGAAAAAGAATGGGCTGGCCGTTGATGCGGCCACGCTGCACCACGCCCGAAGGCGGGCCGAAGGGTGTGTCGCCGGTGATGCGCTCTTCGATCTCCATGCCGGCCAGGTCATACAGGCCGGTGCCGCCAATGATTGCGAGCATGTGCTTAGTCCTCCGATGTGATCAATGCGTCGACTGGCTCGAAGGCCGGCCCGTGCGCGATGCGGCTCCAGTACGACGCGTGGGCGTCGCTGCCTTCGGGCCACTGGTGCAGGAATTGTGCGCGCCACATCGCGGGGTCGGGCTCGATGGCGATGGCGTCCAGGTGGAGGCCGTTTCGTTGCAGGCCGAAGCGGCGCTCGGGGCCTTCAAACGGCCTCAGTGCGATGCGGGTCAGCAGGCCCGCCGCATCGTTGCGAAAGTTGGGCATGCCGGCCGCGCCGTTGTTGAGCACCACGGGGGCGAAGCGTCGTGTGGGCAGGGGCAGCGTGTGGAACACCGGCAAGCAGGTGTGGCTGCTGGCGAACACATCGACCTGCGCGGCCTCGAACCAGCGGCGTGCGGTGTGGCGATGGGCGGCCTCTTGCAGGTGCTCTTGGGCGAAGCCCCAGCCAGCGAGCGATTCGGCGTCGCCATGCACGATGGCGATGCGGCAGTCGCCCACGTTCACACGCCGGTGCATGGGCAGTGCGGCCAGGCGGTGGGCGATCTCGGGGAACTGCGTCGCGGTCTCGCGCAAACGCCGCATGATCTTGTTCGAGCGTTGCACCACCCCCTCGCCCACCCAGTCGGGGTAGGCACAGCCGCAGCCGTTGTCGTCGGCCGTGTTGTCGCTCAGCTCGGTTTCCACATTGCCGCGCAACGCGTCGAAGGCCAGCACGCGTTCGTTGAGCCGATGAAAGATCGCCGGGTCGGTGTTGAACCAGTTGAAGTCGCCGTTGAAGACCAGTCGCTTGGGGCCTTGCTCGCGCTCGAACAAGGCCAGCAGCACATCGAGCGCGGGTTCGTTGCCGTACAGGCCGCCCACCACATACAAAACTTCGCAGTGAAACTCAGCGGCCCGCGCAAAGCTGCTGGGCGCGTAGCGGTAGTGCAGCGGGCAGCTGCGGCCGGCGTCGGTGTTCATCAGCTCTCTCTCCAGGCAGCCAGGCGCGGCGGCGGGTGAACGTCGCGGGCCCGTTCGGTGTGAACGATCGGCGCGGCGCGGGGTGCTGGGTTGCCGTAGAGCGCATCAAACGCCTGGGCGTCGAGCGCCACAAGGGGCTGGTCGAACACCAGGCGGCCTTCGCGCAGGCCGATCACACGGTCGGCCAGCCAGGGCAACAAGTCAACGTGGTGCACCACCGTGATCAACGTGGCCTGGGCCGCGCTGTCGCGCAGCAGGCGGCAAACCTCGCGCGCCGAGGCCGGGTCGAGGCTGGCGGTGGGCTCGTCGGCCAGCACCAAGTGGGGCCGCTGCATCAGCATGCGGGCGATGGCCACACGCTGGCGTTCGCCGCCCGACAAACGGTCGGTTCGCTGTTGCGCGAGTGCGCGCAGGCCCACCGCGTCGAGCGCACGCAGCGCCTCGGCCACATCGGCTTGTTGATACAGGCGGGCCCAGCTGCGCCAGCCGCTCAAGCGGCCGAGTGCGCCGATCAACACGTTGTCTAGCGCGCTGAGCCGCTGCACCAGGTGCAGGCCCTGCAGCACCTGCGCCACCTCACGACGCAGGCGGCGCAGCTCATCGCGCCCCATGCCCGGCCCCAGCTCACGGCCGAGCACCTGCACCTGGCCTGCCACCGGCGAGGCAAAGCCGGTGAGGCAACGCAACAGGGTCGACTTGCCGGCCCCGTTGGGGCCGACGATGGCGACACGCTCACCGGCCTGGAGCGAGAGCTGCGCGATGTCGAGCGTGACACGGCCATCGGCGGCCTCACAGCGCAGGCCTTGAAGGCTGATGGCGTTGCCCACGTTCACAGCAGCGCCTGCCGAATGCGCCGGCTCATGGCGTCGAACACCGTGACCAAAGCAATCACCACGATCAAGATGGTGGCCAGGCGCCCCCATTGAAAAAGCGATGTGGCCTCTGAAATCAACAAGCCCAGACCACCCGCGCCGATGAGGCCGAGGATGGTCGAGTCGCGGATGTTGTATTCCCAGATGTAGAGGTGGTTTGACACAAACTGCGGCAGCACCGAAGGCCACACCGCATTGAAAAACACCTGCACCGGGCCCGCGCCGGTGGCGCGCACGGCGTCGACCGCGGCCATGTCGAGCGCTTCAACCGACTCGGCGTAGAGCTTGCCGTAGGTGCCCATGGAGTGAAGCGCAATCGCGAGAATGCCCGCCATCGGCCCCAGGCCCACGATGCCTACCAGCACCAGGCCGAACACCAGGGTGTGAATCGCGCGGGTCACGTTGAGCACCCCGCGCGCTGCGGCGGCAAGCCCGCGGGGCGCTGCGAGGTTGTGTGCCGAGAGCAGCCCAAGTGGCAAGGCGAGCAAGGCGCCCAGGAGCGAGCCGAGGGTGGCGATCTGCACCGTGGTCCAGGTGGCCCAGGCCAGGGCCTTCAAAAAAGCGAGCTCGACGAGCTGGCGGTTTTCAACCCGCAGCAGCGTGCCGTCGTCACTGCGGTACTCCAACTTCGTGGGCCCGAACCACACGTCGACAAAACTCGGCCGCGAAAACTCACCGACCGACTTGAGGAGGTTGCTCCAGGGGTTGCGGCCAAACGACAACTCGCCCGCGGCCCACAAGCTGCCCGCACACAGCGCCACCAGCGCTGCGTAGAGCAGCACCAGCGTGAAAAAGCGCAGCCGGCCCGGCAACGGCCGGGTGGGCCAGGGCAGCAGTGCGCTCGCGAGGTTCATTGCGCCGAGAGTTTGCCGGTGGCGAGGCCAGCGTCACGGATCGGCTTGTAGAAGGTGTTGTCGGTGGTGACGAAGCCGGTGTAGTGCGCGGGCAGCAGGCTTGGTTGCTTCTTGAGTTGTTCGCCCACGCCGGCCAGCGCGGCTTGCAGGCGGGTCACCAAGGCCTTGTCTTTGAACAGCGCCTCGCTCACCGCAAACGCGTCATTGGGCAGCGGCGCAGATTGCCAGATGATCTTGGAGCGCTCGGCCTTGATCAGCCCCTGCTCGATCATCGCGTTGCGGTTGCGGTTGTAGTCGGCGCCCGCGTCGAGCTGGCCGGCGGCCACTTGCGTCTCGATCGCCTGGTGTTTGGTGTAAAGCACCTTGGCGAAATAGGTGTCGGGGTCGATGCCCTGCGTCATGAAGTAGTGCAGCGGGATCAGGTAGCCCGAGGTCGAGCCCTTGTCGCCGAAGGCGAAGGTCTTGCCCTTCAAATCGGCCACCGTCTTGATGCCCGAATCGGGGTGCGTGATCATCAACGCGAAGTACTCGGGCTTGCCGTCGTAAAGAATGGTCGACACCACCTGCGCCCGCGCCGCGTGGTGGGCGAGCACATAACCCCAGGGGCCCATCAGCGCGAGGTCGGTTTCGCCGTTGGCGAGCGACTTGGCCAGGCCCTCCCAGCTGTCCACGGTGCGCAGCTCGACCTTGCGGCCGAGCTGTGCCTCAAGGTACTGCGCGAGCGGCCGGTAGGTGGCGTCGTTGCGCTCGCGGTCGGGCTGAAACAGGCCCACGCCGAGCTTGAGCGGCGTGGTCTGTGCGGTGGCTGTCAAAGCTGCAAAGCTGAGCGTGAGCGCGGTCAGCAGGCGGGTGAACATCTTCATGCGGTGTCTCCGGGCAAAGAAAGGGGTGAGGCGGTGGCGTGTGGCCGGTGGGTGAGTACAAAACGCTGCAAAAAAGCGCGGTCGATGTGGTCCTTCCAGCGCCACACCCAGCGCCCTGTGGCCGACAGCGGCCCCCACGACGCGATGGCGCGGCCGTCGGCGGTGCTCAGCAGCACGAGGTAGCGGCGCTGTGGCGCATAAGCCTTGCTCTCACCGGCGTTGAGCGCGGCGCGCAGGTTGCGCGACAACACCGGCCCCATGCGCACGGCAAACACACCGGCCTTGGGCAAGGGTGGTGCCCACTCGGCGCAGTCGCCCACCGCATAAACCTGCGGGTGCGAGAGCGAACGCAAGTGTTCGTCAATGCGGATGAAGCCGCGTTCGCTCACCGCCAGGCCACAGTCACGCGGCCAGGCATGGGCTTGCGCTCCGGTGGCCCAGAGCAACAGGTCGGTGGTGCGCGCTACTTCGTCGTCGTAGGTGCTGCGCAACTGCACGCTGACCCCGGCGGTGGTGAGCGCAGCGCGTGCGGCACGCACCGCACCGGTGGCGATGCCGGGCAACAAGCTGTCGCTGCGCGTGAGCAAGCGGCCTTGCACCACACGACCGGGGTGCAGCGCGCGCAGGCGGGCGAGCGTGGCAAGCAACGATTCGACACCCGCTGCACCGCCACCGATGGCCGCAACTCGGATCGGCTTGTCGCCCGCCATCAGCGCCGGGTCACTGAGCAAGGCCTCCCACGCGAGCTGCAACTCGCCCAACGGGCGCAGTGACAGCACCTGCATGCCGCGTTGCGGCGCAGGCGGTGTGAGCGTGGAGCCCACGTTGAGCGAGAGCAAGTCGTAGTCGAGCCCCGTGCCGCTGCGCAAGCTGACGCGGCGGCGGTTCGGGTCCAGGCCCACCAGTTCGTCGATGACAAGTTGTGCACCCGCGGCGGCGGCAAGGGCCTCGAAATCGATGCAGATCTCTTCGAATCGGTAGTGGCCTGCCAGCCAGCCGGGCACCATGCCGGAGTAAGGCGCGAGCGCACTCGGCGACACCACGACAAGCTCGCAGCCGGGCACGGGCGCCTCAACCCAGTCGCGCAACACCTGGGCATGCGCGTGGCCAGCGCCGATCAACAGCAGGCGCTTCATGGCAGCCAGCCCGGCGGCAGGTATTGCAGGTCGGTGGGTTCGTCGATGTCGGCCACCGCAGGCAGCTCGGTGTGGCGCAGGCCGGCCGCAGCGAGGCGCTCGCGGGTCTGCGCCATCACCCGGTCGGTGCTCCAGGTCATGCCGCTGAACAAGCTGGGTGCGGGGCGGCACAAGCCGATCAAGGCGTAGCCACCGTCGAGCGCGGGAATGAACACGGCGTCGGCATCGCTCAGGGCGTGGGCGGCGCGCTGCAGCATGGCGGCGTCGATCGATGGGGCGTCGGTGCCAATCATCAGTGCGGCGCTGTGCTGCGCGAGATGGCGCTCGAACGCCCGCGCCATGCGCGCACCGAGATCGCCCTCGCCTTGCGCCGACAACTCAATTGCGTGCGTTTTGGCCAACCGCTGAAAGGCCGGGTGGCTGGCATCGGGCGCGCAACACAGGTCAACCGATGCGAACGCCGCCGCCTGCGCCACGGCCGCGTCGAGCAGCCTGGCCGCCAACGCCGCCGCACCTTCGGCCCCCAGCGCCGGGATGAGCCGTGTCTTGGCAAAGCCGGCCAGCGGTGCCTTGGCCATGACGATCACGTGGGGCTTCATCGGTAGGCCTTGGCCAGCTCTTCCGGCGCCGCGCCGCGCCAGTAGCGCCAGCGCAGCCGCCACATCAGCACGATGGTGGGCCAGGCGCCGCGGTGGTCCCAGCGGCGCCCGGACGTCACCACGCGTGCGCGCAGGCATGCCGGGCTGCGAACCGCGCGCAGGCGGCGCGAGAGTTCGATGTCTTCCATCAGCGGCTGGTCGACAAAGCCGCCGAGCTGGCGGAACAGGTCTCGGCGCACGAACATCGCCTGGTCGCCGGTGGCAATGCCGCTCAGGCGCGAGCGCAGGTTCATCATCGAGGCGACCAGCGGCAACCAACGCGAACGGCCCTCGATGTGCACGTCGAATCGGCCCCACACGGCACCGCGGGCCAGTGCTGCGGCGACGTGTGCGTCGGCGCCCGGCGGCAAGCGGGTGTCGGCATGCAGAAACAGCAGCACGTCGCCCTGGGCGCTGGCAGCGCCCGTGTTCATCTGCCGCGCGCGACCACGCGGGCCGTCGATCACAGCATCGGCCCGCTCACGGCTCAGCAGCACGGTGTTGTCGTGGCTGCCACCGTCGACCACGATCAGCTGGTGACCTGCCGCTCGCAGCGGCGCAAGCGCATCGAGCGTTGCGGCAATGCCGTCGGCCTCGTTGAGCACCGGCACGATGATCGACAAGCTCGGGGTCATCGGGCCGTGTCGTTGAGCGCCCAGTCGTAGGCCAGGTGCGACACCTCCACCCGCGGGCCGCGGATGCGTTCGCGGTCGGCCGGCGCATCGGCAAGCTCGTTCGCAAAACTCGCGCAAAACGCCTGCACCGAGCTGATGCCACGGTGGCCAAGACGAAAGTCTTCGCCATACCAATCGAAGATCTTCGACAGCTCCAGCCGCTGCGTGGCCACGCTCCAGCGGTTGCGGCTGCGGTCTGACATGAAACGCCGCGCCTGCTCGTCGAGCTGGGCATCGAGCCGTTCGGCCACAAAGGCTTCTTCGCGCAGCGAGGGGCAGCCGATGGAGGCGCAGTTGACGGCGAAGTGAATGCGCGGGTCGTCGTAGCGGCCGCGTGCGCGCAGCATCTCGTGCTCAATACCGTCGAGCGACACCGTCTGGCCGAGCAGCGGCACAAACTTTTGCTGCCACGGGCTCTGCAAGAAGCCGCCCAGCTCTTTGATCGACGCGAGTTTGGGGTAACGCGTCAACACCAGCTCGACCGTGAACGCGTTGTAGGCGTTGATCAGAAAGGCCATTTGCCGTGGCTTGGCCCAGCCCGCGAAGTCGGTCGCACTGACTGCCGACAGGCTGGCGAGGTAGGCCTTCAGTGGCGCACGGTCAGCGGCCATGCCGGCATAGCGCAACTGCGACGCGCGCCCGCCATCAACCAGTCGCACATGCTTTTTCAACAAGGCCGACCAGGCCGTGTGCGCGTGGTCGAAGCCTTCGGCCTGCGCGGGCAGCGCCAGCACCGATGCCGACGCCGATGCCGCCAACAACAAAGTCCGGCGCGAGAGGTTCACCGGCGCTCCCACGCATGAAAGCGCTCAACCCAGGCCAGCAGCCGCTGCGGCGTGTGGGCCCGCTTCCACTCACCGGCCACGTACTTGTTGGCTTCGGCCAGCGTCGGGTAGGTGTGGATGGTGCCGAGGATCTTGTTCAGCCCCAGGCCATGCTTCATCGCCAGCACGTATTCGGCCAGCAGGTCGCCCGCGTGTTCGCCCACGATGGTCACGCCGAGAATCTTGTCTTTGCCCGGCACGGTGAGCACCTTGATGAAGCCGGTGGTGGCGCCATCGGCAATCGCGCGGTCCAGCTCATGCAGCTGGAAGCGGGCCACTTCGAAGGCGATGCCTTGTTCGGTGGCCTCGGCCTCTGACAAACCCACACGTGCGACCTCGGGGTCGGTGAAAGTGGCCCAGGGGATCACAGAGTAGTCGGCCTTGAACTTCTTGAAGCGCCCGAAGAGTGCGTTGACCGCGGCGTACCAGGCCTGGTGAGAGGCCACGTGCGTGAGCTGGAAGGGCCCCGCCACGTCGCCCACGGCGTAGATGTTGGGGTAGTTGGTGCGCAGGTAGGCATCGACCGCAATGGTCTTGCGCGGTGTGAGCTCGACGCCAAGTTCTTCGAGCCCATACCCTTTGACACGCGGGCTGCGGCCCACCGCACAGAGCAGCTCATCAAACTCGATGGCGATCTCGGTTTCGCCCTGCTTGACGATGAGGCGTTTGGTGTCGCCCTCACGCTCGCAGCGCACCGCCTGGTGGCCGGTCAGCAGCCGCACGCCGTCGGCTTGCAGCGCGGCCGTGACCAAGGCAGCCGCATCGTCGTCTTCGCGCTGCATCACGCGCGGTGCCATTTCCACCTGCGTGACCTGCGAGCCCAGGCGCGCAAAACTTTGTGCCAGCTCGCAGCCGATGGGGCCGCCACCCAGCACTACCAGGCGCTTCGGCAACTCGGTCAGGCCCCAGACGGTGTCGGAGGTGACACAACCCACCTCGGCCAGGCCAGGAATCGGCGGCACAAAGGGCTGCGCGCCAGCGGCGATGACGATGTTGCGTGTGGTGAGCGTGCGGGTGCCTTCGGGGGTGGTGATCTCTACGCTCCACGGCGAGGTGATGCGGGCGTGGCCTTTCACCACGTCAACCCCCAGGCCGGTGTAACGCTCGACCGAGTCGTGCGGCTCGATGTCGGCCACCACCCGCTGCACCCGTGCCATGACGGCGGCGAAGTCGACCGTGCCGTGGGCGTCGCGCACGCCCAGCGCGCCGGCCTTGCGGATCTGGTGCGCCGCCTTGGCCGAGCGAATCAGCGCCTTGCTGGGCACACAGCCGAAGTTGAGGCAGTCACCGCCCATCTTGTGGCCTTCCACCAGGGTGACACTGGCCTTCACCGCCGCGCCGATGTAGGACGTGACCAGGCCGCCCGCACCGGCACCGATCACCACAATGTTGCGGTCAAACGCCTTCGGTTTGTTGGGCCAGCGGGCGTACACCTTGCGTGCTTTCAACCACCCGGCAATCGCCTTGCCGATGAGGGGGAACACACCGAGCAACACGAAGCTGAACAGCAAGCCGGGTGACACCACGTCACTCAGGCTCTGGATGGCCACGAGCTGCGTGCCGGCGTTCACGTACACCGCCGTGCCCGCCAGCATGCCGAGCTGGCTGACCCAATAGAAACGCCGTGCGGGCATCGGCGTGAGGCCCATCAGCAGGTTGATCATGAAGAACGGAAACACCGGCACCAGGCGCAGGCTGAGCAGGTACAGCACACCGTCTCGCTCGACCCCTTCGTTGATCGGCGCGAGCTGCTTGCCGAAGCGGCTCTGCACACTCTCGCGCAGCAGGTAGCGCGACACCAGGAAGGCCAGCGTGGCGCCGATGCTCGACGCAAACGACACCAGCAGCAACCCGACCCACAGGCCGAACATCGCGCCCGCAGCCAGCGTGAAGATGGTCGCGCCGGGGATCGACAAGGCGGTGGCCGCCACGTAGGCCACGAAAAAGACCGCCAGCGTGGCCCACCGGTGCTGCTGGTAGGTCGACAGAAGGCTGTCGCGGCTGGCCTTCAGCGAGTCGAGCGAGAGCAGGCTGCCCAGCTCGTAGTGGCGGTAGGCCACGAAGGCGAGCACGGCCACCAACGCGGCGGCCACCCACAGCGCACGCTTGCCAGACGCGGCGGCCATCACGCGGCCCGCTCGGCTGTTTCTTGGGCCAACCCGGCTTCGAGCGCACCGCCGCAGCTGCTGCCCTGGCCGGCCGTGCAGCCGTAACAGTGATCGGCCACGCGGATGCGCTCGCCGGTGGCGTCTTGCGCGAGCAGGTCGCGCAGGTGCGGCCGGCCCTGGCCGCCAAGCCGCGCGTGCAGGCCCAGCATCTGGTTGAAATCGCAGTCGTACAGGTCACCCTGGTAGTCGACGCTCAGCATGCTGTTGCACATCACCGTGCCCAGGTTCTCGGGGCGGTAGGCATTCTTGAGGAGCTGCATGTAGCCCTGGAACGTGCCCTTGGACACCAGCGTGCTGCCAAAACGCTGGATCGGCATGTTGGTCAGCGCAAACAGGTGGTTGAAGCGGATGCCGAAGTGCTCGCCCAGCTCACGCTTGTAATCGGCCTCCAGCGCGGCTTGCGGTGGTGGCAGCGACGCACCCTGAGGGTTGTAGACGAGATTGAGCGTGAGCCCCGACCCTTCGATGCCGTAGCCCAGCGCATTCAGGGCCTGCAACCCGCTGATGCTGCGCTCGAACACACCGTCACCACGCTGGCGGTCGACGTTGGCCACTGAATAGCAAGGCAGCGAGGCCACCACCTCCACCCCCTGCGCGGCCAAAAACTCGGCCAGGCCGTCTTGCCCGGGTTCCGACAGGATGGTGAGGTTGCAGCGGTCGATCACCTTCACGCCCTGCTCCCGTGCGGCCTGCACCAGCCGGCGAAAGTGCTCGTTGAGCTCGGGGGCGCCGCCGGTGAGGTCGAGCGTTTGAATGCGGCGAGCGCGCAGCACGGCGAGCACCAGATCGATGGTGTCGCCGTCCATCATCTCGGTGCGTTGCGGGCTGGCGTTCACATGGCAGTGCAGGCAACTCTGGTTGCAGCGGTAGCCGAGGTTGACTTGCAGCGTGGTCAAGGCAGCGCGGGCCAAGGGCGGGAAATCGGTCTTGGCGAGCAGGTGCAGGGTCTGGTGCATCAATGGCTTCCCGGTGGGTGGCGGTAGGTTGCGGAGGGTGGGCAGGGCACGGCCCACCCCTCCCATCATCGTTATGCCTCTTATTCGTTAGGGTGGCCCTAAAAATTACACCCTGGAGAAAAAATGTTTCTACCCCGCCGCCCTGCGAGGGCGGGCGCGTGCCTGCCGCGCATAAGGGCGGCTTTTGCGCCTCAACTCGCCGCTTCAATGCCGCAAGCGGGTCGGAAAATCGTCTGCACGGGCGCAACACCGCCTCAGGAGACCCACACAGTGCCCCGACACATGACACAGCTTCGAGACCAGATCGTCTTTCTGGAGGTCGTCGACTCCCGGCATGTCGGCATGAACGCCGCGAAGTACCTCGCTGCCGCCCGCCTGGCGCGCGAGATCATCGAGCGCGACCTCGGCGCCTTGGCGATGCGGGCCTTTGTCTTCGAGATGCTGCCCACACTTCAGACAACGGCCGAAAACATCTACTTCGACAGCCACCGGCGCTTTGCCGACCTCGACGGAAGCGCCCGCGCCGGCCACGCCCAGCGTCTGGCCGACCAGCTGATCGAGCGCGCCCGCGCGTGTTGCGCAGGTGCGCGCAGGGGCGAGCTCTAACGCAGCAGGCCCATCAACGCAGCTCGAACGGCTGCCGCGGTCTTGTTGGGTGTGCCGAGCTTGAGACAGGCATTGCGCATGTGAAAGTTCACGGTCGCCTCCGACACGCCGATGATCTGGGCCATGTCTGCCGAGGTCTTGCCGTCACACGACCAGCGCAGCACTTCCAGCTCGCGGTTGGACAGTTCAGATTCAGGGCTGTTGCGCAGGGTCGGCCCCCAGTGGCTGAGCATGCTTTCGTGGCAGAGAAACGACAGCCACTGCAGCCGCTCATTCTTGGCTTTCAGCTCCTCATCGGAAATGGGCGGGTCGCTTCTGACGCAGCTCAGCAGGCTCACGATGCCATGCGCATCGTGCCGCGGTTGTGCCCAGCCATGAACCAGCCCGAACGAACAGGCCTCGGCCCTCATCTGCGGGCAGTCAGCAAACAATTCATCGCTCCACAGAATGACGCCATCGCTGATAAAGGCCAGTGCCACCGTCGGGTCGCTGCGAACGTAGTCTTGCTCCTGGTAGCGCTGTTGCCAGCCAGTCGGGTAGTTGCTGCGCCAAAGCGCGCGTGGGGTCGCCAGTGGCAAGGGCCCTCTCATCCCGAACGAACAATAACGAAAGCCGAGTTTGTTGACCTCGGACAAAACGGTCTCGAACGTGGCTTCGCTGCTGCCCGCGCAACTCACCAGACGCAACTGATCTGACTGCCAATATTTCATGCTTTCCCTCCCCCTGTGTGGCGTCTTGTGGCAGGTTGCCGGGCGCTGCTGAAAATTCTTGCGCCGCACACCAAACACAAAGGCCACCCGCGGGCTGCCTCAACGCAGTCTAGTCAGCGATGCTTTGGGCGCGGCCCCTACCCCTAGGGGGGGCCATCACGGGGACCCACGCAGCACCCAGAGCGCACAGCGTTGCCAAGGCAATTGTTCGATCCGCCGAACGACAGCTGCAATGCTAACCACATGCCCGAGGTCGTTGCCACTCTCGTCAATCAGCATGAGGTTGGTGCGAACGGAGTGTCGGTTCAGCAACACGTCACCCGAGGGTGTCACTGTCCAGTCCCAACCTGCCGTTATAGGGGGGTCGGACTCCGTGACCCATTCGGAGCAGCCACACAAGACCGAGGCGCTCGCACCTTCTGAATCGCGCGAGGGGTTGGGCTCGCTCGTTAGTTCCAGCTCTGACTGAACATGGCGCAAGAGCACGCGCTGGAAGTTCAACTCCCCCGACCTGACGTAGAAGTCGGAGGCCCCCTGTGTTTCATTTGTATTCATTGACTCTCATGGTAGAGACGCGCGCAAGAACGGCCGCCTAGCAGTTCTGTCAGTTGTTGTGTGTGAGTGGCTCGGTTGCAATGGCGCCTCTGATTCAACCGACCGCAGGTAGCGCACATGCACATCAGCTTCATCGCAGACAGGTTCATGCCCAGCACGACGCGCCTGGTCATTGGCGGATACCGACACCAGGTGTTTGTGCAGGGGCTGCAATGGGAGCTGCCTGCGCTTGGGGGCATCGAACAAGACGAGTTCGACGTCGCCGCAGCCGTGCACGTGCTGGCACGCGGCGACAACGGCGCACTGGTCGGCTATGCCCGCCTGCTGCCCACCACGCAGAACTACCTCTTGGCAACTCACTTCCCGCAGTTGATCGAAGGCGGCGAGCCGGTGCGCAGCCCTTTGGTGTGGGAACTCTCGCGCTATGCGGCCAGCGATCCGGCGCGTGGCAATGACACCCGCAGCCTGCAGGTGCAAACGCGCGTGGGCAAGCGGCTGCTGCTAGAGGCCACCCGTTTCGTTGCGTCGCAAGGAGGGCAGCAGATCGTCTTTTGCACCACGGTGCCGATCGAGCGGCTGGCCATGCGCTGGGGGGTGGACATCGAGCGTCTTGGCCCCTCGCACTACGACGGCCGCGACTGGCTGGTGGCCGCGCGCATCCACTGCAACCAGCGCACACACGACGCGCTCGTCGAAACCCCCAGCGCCACGACGGCGCCACTCCAAGCTTCAAACCAAGCCCAGACGGCCCTCGCCTAGACGGTGGCAACGGGGCCTGCCCACCAATCACCTGAACCCCACACAGTGGAGCGCACGCATGAAGCAACAAACACCCCCCCACGCCGTGATCCTCGACCCCTTCTCCAGTGGCCGCTTTCTGGTGGACGAATTCGCCCGCCGCGGCATCCCAAGCGTCGCGGTGCTGAGCGGCGGCATACCTGCGCTCTTCGCTGCTTCGTTCGAGCCGGAGAAATACGCGGCCGTCGTCGAGGCCTGCGATGGTGTCGATGCGCTTGCCGCCGACCTCGCCGGGTTCCACCCGTGCTGCGTAATGACCGGCCTCGAAACCGGCATTGCGTTGATGGATCAACTTGCGGCCCGCTTTGGCCTGCCAGGCAACGACCCGTCGAGCAGCGCAGTTCGCCGCGACAAGTACCTGATGCAAGAGACCATCCGGGCGCTTGGCTTGAATGCGGTGGCGCAGTGCAAGGTCGAGCGCAGCGACGAGGCGCTGGCCTGGCTCGACGCCCGCGATCACTACCCGGTGATCGTGAAGCCCGCGGCCTCCGCCGGCTCGGACAACATCAACCTGTGCGCAAACCGCGAAGAGGCCTTGGCCGCGGTGCGCAAGGTGCTTGAAGCCAACAACCTCTTCGGCGCCCCCAACACGCACGCACTGGTGCAGGAGTTCCTGGACGGCCAGGAGTGGGTGGTCGACACCGTTTCTTGCGGCGGCGAATGCCTGGTCACCAACGTCACCAAGTACCAAAAGCTGCCCAACGCGCAAGGCAAGACCGTCTACCGGCATTCGGCCTTTCTGACGCCCGACATGGACGCGCATGGCGAACTGATCCGCTATACCAAGAGCGTGATCGAGGCGCTGGGCATTCGCCTCGGCGCCGCACACGTCGAGCTGATCGACACCCCGCGCGGCCCCGTGCTGGTTGAAGTCAACGCACGCATGCACGGCGGCGACGCGGTGTCTGTGCTGCGCGACTACGCGCCGTTCACCCAGCTTGAGCTGTCGGTGGACTCGCACATCGCGCCCGACGAATTCAGGCGCAAAGCGGCGCAATCCATCGCCTACAGCCGCCACGTCATTGCGCACTTTCTGATCTCGCGCATGGCTGGTGAGGTGCGCCAGGTGATGGACAAACAGCACCTGGCTGAGATCGCGAGTTATGCCGGCGACCACATGCCCCAGCTGGGCGACCGGCTGGTCGTGACGGACTCGCTCACCTCGGCGCCGGGCTACATCTGGCTCGCGAGCGAGAACCCGACCCACCTCCAGGACGACCAGAACACGTTGGTCGCGTGGGAAGAAAGCGGCTTGCTCTATTCGTGATGCGCACAGCCGCATCGGCCGTTGGCGACAAAGGGAACACATGAAGACTGAAGAGATTCAAACCTACGATCTGGTAGGCATCGGGTTCGGGCCGTCCAACCTCGCGCTGGCGGCGGCGATCGAAGAGCGTGACGCTGGCGCGAGCCTGCGCACGCTCTTTCTGGAGCAAAAGCCCGCTTTCGCCTGGCACCCGCACATGCTGCTGGATGACACCGTCATGCAGATCTCCTTCCTCAAGGACCTGGTGACGCAGCGCAACCCCGAAAGCCGCTTTACCTTCATCAACTACCTGAAGTCGCATGGCCGCTTGAGCGACTTCATCAACCTCAAAAACTTCTACCCGACGCGGGTGGAGTTCAACCTCTACATGGCCTGGGTGGCCGAGCGGCTGAAGAAGTACGTGCAGTACGGCTGCAGCGTCAGCGCCGTGAGCGCACCCGGGCGCTACCCCGGGCAGCTGGCCGAAGTCAGCTTCTTCGACGCCGCCAGCGGCCAGGCGAACAAGATCCTGGCGCGCAACCTGGTGGTGGCGGTGGGCGGGCAACCCAAGTTCCCGGCGGCGATGCAAATCAGGCACGACAGCGAGCGGGTGTGGCACAGCTCGCAGTACCTGAACAAGATCGCCCGCCTGCGCGAGCCGGTGCCAGGGCATCGGTTTGTGGTGATCGGTCGGGGCCAGAGCGCGGCCGAAATCGCCCACGACATTCACGGCCGTTTTCCTCAGGCGTCGGTGACCTGCCTGTTTCGCGGCTATGGCCTGAAGCCCTCGGACAGCAGCGAGTTTGTCAACGGCATCTTTGATTCGGCTTTT
>JBBRFR010000021.1:0-20102 GCA_038241485.1 Burkholderiales bacterium | reverse complement strand
CAAGCCGGCGCGCTGCTGTTGCTGGTGGTGTTCGGCTTCAAGGCGGCGCTGGTGCCGCTTCACCTCTGGTTGCCGGCCACTTACGCGGCGGCCAGCGCGCCGGTGGCGGCGCTGTTCGCGTTGATGACCCAGGTGGGGGTGTATGCCATCGTGCGCGTGCACGGCGTGGTGTTCGGTGACACGGCTGGCGCGTCGGCCAATCTGATCGAGCCCTGGCTGCTGCCGCTGGCCCTGGCGACGGGCGTACTGGGCGTGATGAGTGCGCTGGCGGCCGGCACCTTGCAGCGGCTGGTGGCCGGGCTCAATGTGGCCTCGGTGGGCACCATCCTCGCAGCCATCGGGCTGTTCACGCCGATGGCCTGGTCGGCCGCCTTTTACTATCTGATTCACAGCACGCTGGTGGTGGCGGCGCTGTTTTTGCTGGTCGAGCTGGTGGCAGCACAGCGTGGTGATGCGGGGGCCACGCTGGAGCCCGCTGCGGCCGTGGCACAGCCTGCCTTGCTGGGCACCATGATGCTGCTGGCGGCGGCGTCGATCACCGGCCTGCCGCCGTTGCCGGGCTTCCTCGGCAAGGTGATGATCCTGCAGGCGGCGCAGGGGCCGACCGTGCCGTGGGTCTGGAGCGTGGTGCTTGGCGTGGGCTTTCTCACCCTGGTGGGGCTGGCGCGCGCGGGCAGTGTGCTGTTCTGGGCTGTGCGGCCCGACGCCACGGGCGGGTCCTCGGGCGCGAGCGCGCCGCTGCTGACGGCCACCGTGGCGCTGCTGGTCGCCGGCATCGTGCTCACGGTGGCGGCGGCGCCGTTGAAGCGCTACACCGATGCCGCCGCGGCCCAGGTGCTGGACCGCGAGGCGTATGCACGTGCCGTGCTCGAAGGCGGGCGCCAGGCCGACACCGTGCGGCCTTACCGTGGGGGCGGGCCATGAGCAAGCCAGGCGCACGCCGCTGGTTTGCCCACCCGGTGCTGTCTTTGCTGCTGGCAGTCAGCTGGCTGCTGCTGCAAGGCTCGCTGGAGCCTGTGCACCTGATCTTTGCGGTGCTGATCGGCCTGGTAATCCCGCGCCTGATCCATCGCCTGCTCGGGCCGGGCGTTCGTGTCCACCGCGTCGACCGCATCTTGCGCCTGTTGGTCATCGTGCTGTGGGACATCATGGTGGCCAACCTGGCGGTGGCCTGGATCGTCCTCAACCCCCGCTCCAACCCCCGCCCGGCCTGGGTGCATGTGCCGCTGAAGACAGACCACCCTCACGCCATCGTGCTGCTCGCGACCATCATCACAACGACGCCGGGCACGGTGTCGTGTGTGATCGACGAAACCCGGCACGAGATCTTGGTGCATGCGCTCAACTGCGACGATGCGCCCGCGATGGCGGCAGAGATCGATGCGCGCTACCAGACCGCGCTCAAGGAGATTTTCGAATGATCGAGCTGGCCCTGAACTTCTGCTTTCTCGCGCTCACGGTGGCGGTGCTGCTCACCGGCTGGCGGTTGGTGCGCGGCCCGGAGTTGACCGACCGCGTGCTGGCCATCGACACCCTCTACATCAACGCGGTGGCGCTGGTGATCCTGCTCGGCATGCGTTTGTCGAGCGACCTGCTGTTCGAGGCCGCCCTGGTGATCGCGATGCTGGGCTTCGTGGGCACCGTGGCGCTGTCACGCTACGTCGCACGCGGCGACGTGATCGAATAAGGGGCCGCCATGAATCCGGTACTTGAGTTCACCATCGCCGCCTTGCTGGTCGTGGGCGGCGTGTTCATCCTCGTGGGCTCAATCGGACTCGCGCGTTTCCCAGACTTCTACATGCGCCTGCATGCTCCCACCAAGGCCAGCACGCTGGGTGTGGGGGGTGTGCTGCTGGCGAGCATGTTGTGGCACTGGGGCCTCGACCAATGGGTGTTGCGCGAGCTGCTGATCACGCTGTTCCTGTTTGTCACCGCGCCGGTGTCGGCGCACCTGATGGCGCAGGCTGCGTTGCACCTGCGCGTGCCGTCCACGGCACCACCACCGACCGATCTGGATCGGTCTTGACCCGCAAAGCGGTCATCGAGGAGCGATGGATTGACCAGCAACGCCTCAGGCCGCTTTCTCGCCACTCAATCCGTCAGCGGGCTTGTGCTGGCCATCGCCATCACCCTGGCCTTGTGGCTGAGCAACTCCTCGTTTGGCGCCACGTACGAGGCCTTTCGGCAGGTGCTGGGTGAAGTGCGACTGGGGCACGGTGGGCTGGTGCTCTCCCGGGCGCTCATCCTGTGGGTCAATGAGCTGTGGATGGGGTTGTTCTTCCTGGTCATCGCGCTTGAGATCAAGCGGCAGCTTTTTGCCGGCGAGCTGGGCGGCTGGCGCGAGCTGATGCTGCCGGTGGGCGCTGCGGTGGGTGGCATGGTGGTGCCCGCCGCGCTGTACGCAGCATTCAACTTCAACGATGCCTCGGCGATGCGTGGCTGGGCTATCCCCGCTGCCACCGACATTGCGGTGGCGCTCGGCATCGTGATGCTGCTCGGCTCACGCGTGCCGGTTTCACTCAAGCTCTTTCTTGCCGCAGTGGCGATTCTGAACAACCTGGGCATGCTCGCCATGAGCGCCATTTTCAACGCTGCCTTGCTCTCGGTGCCCATGCTGGCTGGGGCACTCGCCAGCGTTGCCCTGATGTTCGTTCTGAACCGCTGGCGTGTGTCGAGTGCGTTGCCCTACCTGGCGCTGGGGCTGGTGATGTGGGTGTGCCTTTTGCGCGCGGGCCTGCCGGCTGTGTTGGCGGGTGTGGCCGTGGCGTTCTCGATCCCCATGGGCACGGGTGACGACCGCTCCCCGCTCGAAGACACCCAACAGGCGCTGCACCCCTGGGTCGCTTTCGGAGTGATGCCGGTGTTTGCTTTTGCCAATGCAGGCGTGTCTTTCCAGGGCGTGAACATCGACACCCTCAGCCAGTCGGTGCCGCTCGGCATCGCCGCGGGGCTGGTGCTCGGCAAGGTGGTCGGTGTGTTCGGCGTGTCCTGGCTGCTGACGAAGATCGCTGGCTCCGAGCTGCCGGCCGATGCCAACCGGTGGCAGTTTTTCGGCGTGTGCGTGTTGTGCGGCGTGGGTTTCAACATGAGCCTCTTTGCCGGTGGGCTCGCCTTTGATGGTGCCGCGCCCGGCTATGCCGACCAGGCGAAGCTCGGTGTGCTGTGCGGATCGCTGGTGGCGGCCGTGTTGGGCGCCGCCATCTTGCTGCGTGCGGAGCGGCGCGGCCCGTCGCGCCGCCGCAAGCAGCATGAGCCGCTTCAGTGACGGTTGGCGTGGCTTCCCGTGAGGATGCGGTCGGTCCAGGCGATGGCCAGGGCCGAAAACAGGAAGGCGACGTGAATCATCGTTTGCGCAATCAGCACCCGATCGGTCAGCGCACCCGCATTGATGAAGGTCTTGAGCAGGTGGATCGATGAGATGCCGATGATGGCGGTGGCCAGCTTCACCTTCAGCACTGAAGCGTTGACGTGGCTCAGCCACTCGGGCTGGTCGGGGTGGCCGTCCAGGTCCATGCGCGAGACGAAAGTTTCGTAGCCGCCCACGATCACCATGATCAGCAGGTTGGAGATCATCACCACATCGATCAGCCCCAGCACCACCAGCATGATGATGGTCTCGGTGAGCTTGGTTCCCTTGGCCGCTTCACCGCTCACGCCGACGGCGCTGAAGATCGCCTGCATGGCGGTTTGGTCGCCGAATGCCGCCTCGATCAGGTGCACCAGCTCCACCCAGAAGTGAAAAACGTAGACACATTGCGCCAGGATCAGGCCAACATAGAGCGGCACCTGCAGCCATCGGCTGGCAAAAATCAGTGCGGGCAGGGGGCGCAGTTTGCGGGCGACAGGGTCAGTTGGCGAGGCCATGGAGGCTTTCAGGGATTGTCCGGATGCCGCGGATCTTAGTTGCCTCACCATGCCAGGCACGCCGCATGCGAGCAGGCGTGCGCTGAGTAAGCCGTTCGTAAGAGCCCCCGCTTATGGTGCAGCCCAGTGCCCACAATCGAGCTCAGGAGATTTTCATGACCGACCACGCCACCCAGCTGTACGCCCCGCCCGCCGCCCTCGCGGAGAAGGCCCATGTCAGCGGCATCGCGGCCTACAACAAGCTGTGCGCCGAAGCCGAAGCCGACTACGAGGGTTATTGGGCCCGCCTGGCGCGCGAGTTCGTGAGCTGGAAGAAGCCCTTCACCCAGGTGCTCAACAGCAGCGAGGCGCCGTTTTTCAAGTGGTTTGAAGACGGCACGCTGAACGTCTCCTACAACTGCCTCGACAAGCAGGTGGAGGCCGGCCTGGGCGACAAGGTGGCCATCATTTTTGAGGCCGACGACGGCCAAGTGACACGGGTCACCTACAGCGAGCTGCTCGCCAAGACCTGCCGCATGGCCAATGCACTGAAGGCGCTGGGTGTTCAATCCGGCGACCGGGTTGTCATCTACATGTCGATGTCGGTCGAGGGTGTGGTGGCCATGCAGGCTTGCGCGCGCATCGGCGCCACCCACTCGGTGGTGTTTGGCGGCTTTTCCGCGCAGTCCTTGCGCGACCGCGTTGAAGTCGCGGGCGCGGTGATGGTGATCACCGCCGACGAACAGCTGCGCGGCGGCAAACAGCTGCCCTTGAAAGCCATCGTCGACGAAGCCATCGGCCTGGGTGGCTGCGACAGCATCAAAAGCGTGATCGTCTACAAGCGCACCGGCGGCAAGATCGGCTGGAGCGAGCGCGACAAATGGATGCATGAGTTGGTGGCGGCGCAAGCCGACACCTGCGAGCCCGAATGGGTGGGCGCCGAGCACCCGCTGTTCCTGCTCTACACCTCGGGTTCGACCGGCAAGCCCAAGGGTGTGCAGCATTCCACCGGCGGCTACCTGCTGCATGCAGCGCTCACCACCCAGTGGACGTTTGACCTCAAGCCCGACGACATTTTCTGGTGCACCGCCGACATCGGTTGGGTCACGGGCCACACCTACATCGCCTACGGCCCGCTGGCGCTGGGCGGCACCGAGATCGTGTTCGAAGGCGTGCCCACCTACCCCGATGCCGGTCGCTTCTGGAAGGTGATCCAGGATCACAAGGTCAGCATCTTCTACACCGCGCCCACCGCCATCCGCTCGCTGATCAAAGCGGCCGAGAGCAACGAGGCGGTGCACCCCAAACGATATGACCTGAGCAGCCTGCGCATCCTCGGCTCGGTGGGCGAGCCCATCAACCCGGCGGCCTGGGAGTGGTACCACCTGCACATCGGCGGTGGGCGTTGCCCCATCGTCGACACCTTCTGGCAGACCGAGACCGGCGGCCACATGATCACGCCGCTGCCGGGCGCCACGCCGCTGGTGCCGGGTTCGTGCACGCTGCCCTTCCCGGGCATCCTGGCTGCGGTGGTCGATGAAACCGGCAAAGACGTGCCCAACGGGCAGGGGGGCATCCTCGTGATCAAGAAGCCCTGGCCGTCGATGATCCGCACCATCTACGGCGACCCGGAGCGCTTCAAGAAGAGCTACTACCCTGAAGACTTCAAGGGCAAGTACTACCTAGCGGGTGACGGTGCCATTCGTGACGAGAAGACGGGTTACTTCACCATCACCGGCCGCATCGACGACGTGCTCAACGTCAGCGGCCACCGCATGGGCACCATGGAGATCGAATCGGCGCTGGTGTCGTGCACCGACCTCGTGGCCGAAGCTGCGGTGGTGGGGCGGCCCGACGACACCACGGGCGAAGCCATCTGCGCCTTTGTCGTGCTGAAGCGCCCGCGCCCCTCGGGCGACGAGGCCAGGGCGATTGCTAAAAAGTTGCGCGACTGGGTGGGCAAAGAGATCGGCCCGATCGCCAAACCAAAAGACATTCGCTTTGGCGACAACCTGCCCAAGACCCGCAGCGGCAAGATCATGCGGCGCTTGTTGCGCTCGGTGGCCAAAGGCGAGGCGGTCACCCAGGACACCAGCACGCTTGAGAATCCGGCGATCCTGGACCAGTTGGGGCAGGCTTACTGATTGAGGCCGGCTCATGAAAAAGGCCCCGCATGCGGGGCCTTTTTACTTCAGAGCAACAAGCGATTCACTTCTGGCTCAAGATCCACTGAACCAGTTGTTTGGCTTCGGCGTCGCTCACCGCGGTGTTGGCCGGCATGGGAACTGGGCCCCACACACCTGCGCCACCCTTGATGACCTTTTGCGACAGCTTGTCGACAGCGTCTTTCTGGCCGGCGTACTTGGCAGCCACATCCTTGTAGGACGGGCCAACGAGTTTCTTGTCGACGGCGTGGCAGGCCATGCAGTTCTTCTTCTGGGCAAGATCAGCATTGGCAAAAGCCGGGCCTGCAACCAGGGCGGATGCGGCAAAAATCAGTGAAAGCAAAGACTTCATGGTTTCCTTTCGGTGCCAGAGACAGAAGGTGATTTACATTTCCAGCACTTGCCGGGTTCAACGCATTCTAAGGATGCTTGGTTGACGCCGCGCTGCTGAAGAACCATCCCGTTCCGGGGCATTTGACCATGTACTTTGTGATTCTTGGCGTGTTGCTGTTGCTGATGAAGGTCACCGATTACGGCCCGGTGGCTTTGTGGTCGTGGCTTGCGGTGTTGTGGCCCTTCGGTGCCGCGGTGGTGTGGTGGGCCTGGGCCGACAGCACCGGTTACACCAAACGCCGCGAGATGGACAAGATGGATGCGCGTGTCGCCAAGCGCCGCGAAGAAAACCTCGCCAACCTGGGCATGGACGCCAAGGGTCGACGTGGCAAGGGCAAGAAGTAGAACCACTGGCAATCGGCGTCGGTGTCAACAAAAAGCGGCCCTCAGGCCGCTTTTTGTTTGACGCAGTGTTTCTGGTCTTATTCGAACTTGTCGAGCACCGCACCGGCACTGGCACTCGAGGCGTTGCGCATGAACTTCGCTAGCACGCCACGCGTGTAGCGCGGCGCAGGCGCCTTCCACACGGCGCGGCGTTGCGCGAGCTCGACGTCGCTCACGTGGAGCTGCAGCGTCAGCGTGTGCGCATCGATGGTGATCGAGTCGCCTTCGTGGACCAGCGCGATGGTGCCGCCGGCATAAGCTTCGGGCGCCACGTGGCCCACCACCATGCCCCAGGTACCGCCCGAGAAACGACCATCGGTGACCAAACCCACCGATTCACCCAGGCCCTGGCCGATCAGGGCGCCCGTGGGGGCCAGCATTTCCGGCATGCCGGGGCCGCCCTTGGGGCCGAGGTAGCGCAGCACCATCACATCGCCGGCCACGATCTGGCGTGCCATGATGGCCGCGAGTGCCGATTGTTCGTCGTCGAACACGCGCGCCGGGCCGGTGATCACGGGGTTCTTCAAACCGGTGATCTTGGCCACGCAGCCTTCGGGTGAGAGGTTTCCCTTCAAGATGGCGAGGTGGCCTTGGGCGTACATCGGGTTGCCGATCGGGCGAATCACGTCTTGATCTGCGCGCGGTGCATCAGGCACTGCGGCCAGGTTTTCGGCCACCGTCTTGCCGGTGATGGTCATGCAGTCGCCGTGAATCAGGCCGGCTTTGAGCAACGTCTTCATCACCTGCGGAATGCCGCCGGCCTTGTGCAGGTCGACCGCGAGGTACTTGCCCGAGGGCTTCAAGTCGCACAAGACCGGGATCTTGCGGCGCACACGCTCGAAGTCGTCGATGCTCCACTCGACTTCGGCCGCGTGGGCGATGGCCAGGAAGTGCAGCACCGCGTTGGTCGAGCCGCCGGTGGCCATGATCACCGCGACCGCATTCTCGATCGACTTGCGGGTGACGATGTCGCGCGGCTTCAGGTCTTTCTTGACCGCTTCGACCAGCACACCCGCCGCCTCTTGCGCGGACGCGGTGATCTCGTCGTGCACATTGGCCATGGTGCTCGAATACGGCAGGCTCATGCCCAGCGCCTCGAACGAGGAGCTCATGGTGTTGGCGGTGTACATGCCGCCGCAAGAGCCGCTGCCGGGAATAGCGCGGCGCTCGATCTGGCAGAAGTCTTCTTCGCTCATGTTGCCGGCTGAAAATTGGCCGACCGCCTCGAACACGCTGACGATGTTGAGGTCTTGCCCCTTGTAGCGGCCCGGCAGGATGGTGCCGCCGTACACATAGATCGCCGGCACGTTGGCGCGCAGCATGCCCATCATGCCGCCGGGCATGTTCTTGTCGCAGCCGCCGACGACGAGCACGCCGTCCATCCACTGGCCGCCCACGCAAGTCTCGATGCAGTCGGAGATCACCTCGCGTGACACCAGGCTGTACTTCATGCCTTCAGTGCCCATGGCCATGCCATCGCTGATGGTGGGGGTGCCGAAGATTTGTGCGTTGCCACCGGCGGCTTCGATGCCGGCCACGGCGGCGTCAGCCAGTTTTTGCAGGCCGGAGTTGCAAGGCGTGATGGTCGAGTGCCCATTGGCCACGCCGATCATCGGCTTCTTGAAGTCGCCTTCTTCATAGCCCAGGGCGTAGTACATCGAGCGGTTGGGTGCGCGGGCCACACCCTCGGTGATGTTCTTGGAACGGCGGTTGATGCTCATGGCGTTTTCCTGGCTGTGGACTTGCTGAAGGGCAGGCCGCGAGTATCCCGTTGCGGCATTCGATCGTCCAATATATCCAGGCCCATGGATTAATATGCGACGCCATTGAAACCAGCGGCGCCAAAACTCCTCCCACGCAAACAGCCCATGTCTGACAGCGTTGATATCACCGGAATAGCCAAGTGCTTCCCGAATCGCAGTTTGTGACCGAGAGCGCGCGCTTCTCATGCGGCGTGGTGCTGTTGACCGCCTGCACAACATGAGCGACAGCACGCTGATCGAGATGAGGGTGTGGCGACAGTTTCTGGTGTTGGCCGAAACGCTGCACTTTGGCCGCGCCGCGCAAAAGCTGCACATCACCCAACCGCCGCTCACCCTGGCCGTGCAACAGCTGGAAGCGCGGCTGGGTGTGATGCTGTTCGAGCGCACAAGGCGCCAGGTGGCTCTCACGCCCGCCGGCCAGGCGCTGGTCGAGCCGGTGCGCCAGATGCTGCAGCAGGCCGCCTCGCTCGCGGGCACTGCACAGGCGGCGGGTCACGGTGCAGTGGGGCGTTTGCGGCTGGGTTTTGTGTCCACCGTCGGCTTCGGGCCGTTGCCCACGTGGTTGCGCGGGTTTCGTGAGGCCGAGCCTGGCATCGACGTGGTGCTGCGCGAGGCCACGACCGACGTGCAGTTGCGCGCCTTTGAGCAGGGCGAGGCTGACGCCGGCTTCGTGCTGCATGCGCCCAACATGGCGCCCGAGGGCTCAGGCGCGCAGCCGCTCGCGCGCTTGTCGGTGAGCATCGAGCCGATGGTGCTGGCGGTGCCGGAAACCTCGCCACTGAACAGCGCGCGCCGCCTCACGCTGGCGCAAATATTGGCGCAGCCGCTGATCATCTTTCCGCGCGGCATCGCACCGTCTTTGTACGACGCCGTGCTGGCCTTCTACCACCGCCACAACGCCTCGCTGGTGATCGCGCAAGAGGCGATCCAGATGCAGACCATCGTCAACCTGGTGTCGGCCGGCCTGGGGCTGGCGTGGGTGCCCGAATCGGTGACCACGCTGCAGCGCCCCGGTGTGGTCTACCGGCGTTTGCCGACGGCGCTGGTGTCGGCCGCGCCGCGTGCCGAAACTAGCCTGGTCTGGCCCGTCGATGCCGGGCCGGTGGTGAAGCGCTTCGTCGACTTTGTGAAGCACACCCTTCCCGAGGCGGGCTGAGAACCTGAGAGGTTTGGCCGTGGGGTATCGTTCGCGTTGCTTTTGCCGCCTCGTGCCCTGCCCATGCTTGTTCACCCCCAGTTCAACCCGGTCGCTCTGCAGATCGGCCCGATCGCCATCCACTGGTACGGCCTGACCTACCTGGTGGCCTTTGGTCTTTTCCTTTGGCTCGCCTCGCTGCGCGTGAAGCAGCCCCACTTCGCGCGGGCGGGTTGGACCAGGCGTGACGTGGAAGACCTGCTCTTTTACGGCGTGTTGGGCGTGGTGTTGGGTGGCCGCCTGGGCTTTGTGCTGTTCTACAACTTCGAGCACTACATCAAAAACCCGTTGGAGGTGTTCGCGGTGTGGAAGGGCGGCATGTCCTTCCATGGCGGGCTGCTCGGGGTGGGGGCGGCGATGGCCATCTTCGCCCGCACGCGCAAGCGCGGTGTGCTGCAGACCTTCGACCTGATCGCGCCCTGCGTGCCCACGGGCCTCGCGTCGGGGCGCATCGGCAACTTCATCAACGGCGAGCTGTACGGGCGCATTGCCGACCCCAGCCTGCCGTGGGCGATGGTGTTCCCGCAATCGGGCAGTGCCGAGCCGCGCCACCCCTCGCAGCTGTATCAGTTTGGGCTGGAGGGCATGCTGCTCTTCGTGCTGTTGTGGCTGTATGCGCGCAAGGAGCGTGCGCCTGGGCAGGTGACCGGCGCCTTCATCTTTGGCTACGGCGTGTGCCGCTTCATCGTGGAGTATTTCCGCCAGCCCGACAAGGGGCTGGAGAACCTGGCGCTGGGTCTGAGCATGGGCCAGTGGCTGTGCGTCCCGATGATCGTGGGCGGGGCAGCCCTGTGGTGGTGGGCGGCTCGCCAAGCGCCCAAAGGAGCCTCGGCATGAGGCAGGTCTTTTTCGACACCGAAACCACCGGCCTGAGCCCTGAGTCGGGCGACCGCATCATCGAAATCGGCTGTGTCGAGATGGTCAACCGGCGGCTCACCGGCAACAACCTGCACTTCTACCTGAACCCTGAGCGGTCGAGCCATGAAGACGCGGTGAAGATCCACGGCCTGACCGACGAGTTCCTGGCCGACAAGCCGTTCTTTGCGGCAGTGGCCGACGAGTTGATGGAATACCTGAGCGGCGCCGAGGTCATCGCCCACAACGCAAACTTTGACGTGGGCTTCTTCAACGAAGAACTCAGGCGCCTGGGCCGGCCCAAGTTTCCAAGCTTCGTCGAGAAGATCAGCGACACCCTGGTGATGGCACGCGAGATGTTCCCGGGCAAGTCGAACTCGCTCGACGCCTTGTGCAAGCGGCTGGAAGTCGACAACTCCAACCGCACCCTGCACGGCGCTCTGCTCGACGCCGGCTTGCTCGCCGAGGTCTACATCCGCATGACACGTGGGCAAGACTCGCTGGTGATCGACGCCAACGAGTCTTCGCGCAGCGACGTGGTCATGGTGGCCATAGATTTCAGCCAGTTCGCGCTGTCGGTGATCGCAGCCAACGACGAAGAAGCCGCCGCGCACGAGGTGGTGCTGGCCGAGCTCGACAAGGCCTCGGGCGGCAAAACCACCTGGCGCAGCCTGTCGGCCTGAAGCCATGGCATAATCCGCGGCTTCCCGAATATGTCGGGCGGTTAGCTCAGTGGTAGAGCACTGCCTTCACACGGCAGGGGTCGCAGGTTCGAACCCTGCACCGCCCACCAGCATCATGCTGAACACCTAGGCCCTGGCGTATTGCCCGGGCCTTTTTGTTTTTTGAAGCGAGCTTTTTCGTCCTGTACCCTTGCGCCCGGTGTGTCGCGAGCTGTTCCTGTGGAGACCTTATGCCGTTGATCCGGACCCTGGCTTTGTTGATGTGTTGGTGTTGGGTGGGCAGCACGTTTGCTCAAAGCATTGAGCCCGCCAAAGACTGGAAAAGCGCCGACAGCGAGCACTTCCGGGTCAACTATCGCTCGGCCTGGCGCGCGCAAGCTGAGCGTGTGGTGCAGGCCGCCGAGCGTGCCTACCCCAAGGTGACCAAGGCGCTGGCTTGGGAGCCGCGCGGTCGCACCGAGATCTTGCTGATCGACCAGTACGACCTGGCGAACGGCTTCTCGACACCGCTGCCCTACAACATCATTGGCGTGTTCCTCGCGCCGCCCGATGACGGCGAATTGCTCGACAACAGCGATTGGCTCGACCTGCTGCTGACCCACGAGTTCACCCACACCGTGCACCTCGACAAGGTGCGTGGTGTGCCCGGCGTGCTGCAGCGCATCTTTGGCCGCCAGCCGCTGTTCTTCCCCAATATCTTCGAGCCAGGTTGGATGACCGAGGGTCTGGCGGTCTACGCCGAGAGCGACCCCGCCACCGGGCGCGGCCGTCTGCACGGCCCGGTGTTCGAAGCCTGGCTGCGTGCCGAATCCAAGCGCGGCTTTCTCTCGTTGCGCGAGATCAATGCCGATGGCCGCGCTTTGCCGCCCTCCAAGGCTTATCTTTATGGCGCGTATTTTTACGAGTTCCTGGCGCGCAAGTACGGGCCCGACGCCATCTACAAAGGGGTGGAGCATTACAGCGGCAACCCGCCGTTCTGGCCGCGCCTGCACACCAACCCGCGCGGCGCCACCGGCAAGACCATGGACGTGCTGTGGGACGAGTTTTTGGCCGACTTGCAGCAGCAACTGCAGGCACGCTCGCAGCCGCTGACCAGCGTGGCCGAATCGGTGGGCGAGCGTCTGGCGGGCCCCATGTTTGGCGTGGGTTCGGTCGCCACGCTGCCCGACGGTGCCACCCTGGCTGTGCTCGACGACGGGCTGAACCACACCAAGCTGGTGAAGTTCGCCCCCGACGGCCAACAAACCACGCTGGGCGACATCAACCGCGCCGCCGAGCTGAGCGTGGCGCCGGACGGGCAGGTGCTGGTCGCCCAGCCCGACATCTGCAACTGGCGCTACCTGGCCTTTGACGTCTACCGCCTGCAGCCCGATGGTTCGCTGCGGCAGCTGACGCACTGCGCGCGCTTGCGCCAGGCAGTGCCTGCGGGCGACAGCATCGTCGGCCTGCAACAGGGCCAGGGCCTAACACGCCTGGTGGTGTTTGACGCCGTCGGCCAGCAACAACGTGTGCTGTGGGAGCCGCCGGCCGAAGTGAACCTGATCGACCTGGCGGCCTCGCCCGACGGCAAGCAGGTGACGGTGGTCAGCAAGCGCGCCGGCGACTGGCGCGTCGAAGCTTTCGACCTGACCCAGCCCAACGCCACGCCGCGCTTGCTGTTCACGCACAACGCGCCAGTGCATGGCCTGTTGCATGGCAAGGCCGGCCTGGAGTTCATCGCAGTGCGCGAGGGTGTGTTCAATGTCTGGCGGCTGGACGGCACGGAGTGGGTCAAGCTCACCCACACGCACACCCGCGTGGTGTCGCACGGCGGTAGCCAACCCGATGGTTCTCTGACAATGGGCGTGGTGGCGCCGGGCGGCTACGAACTGCGCCGCATGGTGGCCACACCGGCCTTGCAGCGTGCGCCGGTGCTGGCCGCAGCGGCCAGCGCATCGGCGCCTGCGCCTGCCGCAGCCCCTGTCGCCGCATTGAGCGAGCCCGAGCCGTACGAATCGTGGCGCTCGATGTATCCACGCAGCTGGTTCCCAATGATCACCGGCGACACCGGCTTGTTTGCGGTGGGTGCAAGCACCTTCGGCTCCGACGCGCTTGGCTGGCACAAGTACGCCGCCGCGCTGCAATACGAAACCACGCAGAACGAGCTCTTGGGCAGCCTGCAATACCTTTTCGAGGACCAGCACCTGATCACGCTGCAGCGCGAGCTGACAGCCCGCGCTTGGGAAAACGGCAACGAAGAAAACGACGTCACCGCCTACGACCGCGAAACGCGTGCGCAGTGGTTGAGCGTCTTGCCATGGCTGCGCCTGGATCGGCGCATCGCCGTAGGCGTGGGCGCCGCACTGGATCACGTGGAACGTGTCCACCCCGAGCGGGTCACCACCAGCGGCGTCCACAGAACCGAGCGGCTGCTGGCGGCCTTGCTCAGCTACGACACCACCGGCGGCAACTGGTGGTCTGAGGGCAGCAACCGCGGCCAGCACGCGACGCTGCTGTATGAAAACTACCGTCCGTTTGCGCGCGAAGGCCGCAACGACTACGACGGCAGCGTGCTGCGCTTCGACTGGCGCGGCTTCATGCCCGTGGGCCGCAGCGTGCTGGCCCTGCGCCACACCGAAGCGCATGCGAGTGGCTTCACCGAGCGCTTTCAGTTGGGCGGCGCGATCGACCCGCAACTGCAGTTGGGCATGGCGCTCAACAACCGCGACATCACGCTGCGCGGCTACAACCGCAACAACGTGGTGGGCCTGCGTGGCGCCAACGCTCGCGTGAGCAGCATCGAGTGGCGCATGCCGATCGCCGACGTGGACCGTCACTTCATGGCCCCGGCGGTGGGCCTGAACCGTGTGTCGGCCGCTGCCTTCTTCGACATCGGTGGCGCCTGGGACGACGGCCACCGGCCGCTTCACTATCAGCGTGGCATCGGGGTGGAGCTGCTGAGCGAGATCAAGCTGCTGTATGCCATGGGTTTGCAGCTGCGCTTGGGTGTCGCGCGTGGGCTCGACGAGCCCAAGGGCACCCGCGCTTATCTGGCGTTTGGCCGGGGCTTTTGACCCGGGCCTCAGTGCAGCTTGTCGCTTGGCGGCCGCTTGAACGACTTGGGCTTGTAGACGTTGCCTTCCCAGCTGCCTTCGCCGCGAGCGCGGCGAATGGCGTCCTCGGCCAACTGCTCGGCAGTTTTGCGCGATGAGCGCCAGTGGTAGACCCGCAACGCCCCGCGCTTCACTGCGTAGGCGACCCGCCTGGCCCACGCGTCGAGCGCGTAGCGGCGGCTTGACCCGATCACGAGCCTGATCATGAAGACCACGCAGACGATCAACACGATGATGGCGAAGCTTTTTTCGATCATGGGAGGGCTGGCACCTTGGAGCCGCCATGGTAGCCCCGCTGCAGAAACCGCTACCGCAGAATAGGGCGAGGCCTTTGGCGTAAATCGGGCGGAGCCAGTCAATGGAACAAGTGGATGCGGTGGTGGTGGGCGCTGGCGTGGTCGGCCTCGCAATCGGGCGAGCGCTCGCGCTGCAGGGCCGCGAGACCCTGGTGCTGGAGAGCGAAACCGCCATCGGCACCGGCATCAGCTCGCGCAACAGCGAGGTGATCCACGCCGGCCTGTACTACCCGGCCGGGTCGTTGAAGGCCCGCCTGTGTGTGCAGGGCCGCCAGCTGCTGTACGCCTTCTGCGAGTCGCACGGCGTGCCGCACCGGCGCTGCGGCAAGCTGGTGGTGGCCACCGATTACAGCCAGCTTGCCGGGCTCGATGTGCTGATGGCCAAGGCGGCGGCCAATGGCGTGAACGACCTGCAGCGGCTGAGTGTGGCGCAGGCGCTGGCGTTTGAGCCGCAGCTGGCCTGCGCGGGCGCCATCTTGTCGCCCTCCACCGGCATCATCGACAGCCACGCTTTGATGCTGGCATTGCAGGGCGACTTGCAGCGCGCGGGTGGTGATGTGGCCTTGTCATCGCCGGTGCAGCGCATCGTGCGCGGCGCAGATCGGCACGTGCTGCAGGTGGGTGGCGACGAGCCGATGGAGCTGGCCGCGCGCACCGTCATCAATGCGGCCGGCCTGTGGGCGCCGCGCCTTGCGGCGGCGACCGAAGGGCTGGCCCCGGCCTTGGTGCCACGTGCGCACTTCAGCAAAGGCAACTACTACGCGCTGGCCGGCCGCGCGCCGTTTTCACGGCTCGTCTACCCCTTGCCGCAAGACGCCTGGCTGGGCGTGCACCTCACGCTCGACCTGGGCGGGCAGGCGCGCTTCGGGCCAGATGTGCAGTGGCTGCCCGATGACGTGGCTGACTCATCGCTCGACTACGTGGTCGACCCGTCGCGTGCCGCCGGTTTTTATGCCGACGTGCGCCGCTACTGGCCGGGCCTGCCCGATGGCGCCTTGCAGCCGGCCTACAGCGGCATCCGCCCGAAGATCCACTCACGCGACCAAGCGGCGCCCGACTTTCGCATCGACGGGCCGCGCGAGCATGGTGTGGCCGGATTGGTGAACCTGTTCGGCATCGAGTCGCCGGGGCTCACGTCATGCCTGGCCTTGGCTGACGAGGTGGTCGCGCGCCTGGGCTGAGTTCAGCCCAGGGGCAGGGCGTTGCGGTGGCGCGCCAGCCATTGTGGAAGGTCTGCAAGCCGGCGTGCAGCTGGCGCGACTGTGCGATCGGCCGTGAGCCACAAAAATCGGCTTCACAGTCGTGCTCGAACTGAAACATGTTGGCCAGGTCTTGCGCACCTGGGAAGCCAGCCCTCGGTAGACCTCGAACGGCGCGGATTCGTACGCCGGCACCAACTTCGAGTGGAATGCAGCGCCGCTCGACCGTGCGCTGAGCCAGGCCTTTGTCGCGCTGGTTGACGGGCGGCCGGCCGATGCACAGGCGTTGCTTGCGCCGCTTGCCAACGACATCAACCGCTCGTTGTTCTACCACCGCCACCCAGGCGCGGCTGATGCTGGCCAACGGTTTGAGCGAGCGTGAGAGCGAGGTGCTGGCACTGATTGCCGCCGGTGACAGCAACAAGCTGATCGCCCGTGCGTTCGACCGGAGCCCGCACTCCGTGAAGCGCCACGTGGCCAACATCCTCGGTAAGCTGGGTGTGAACACGCGCGGCCTCGCGGCGGCACGTTGGCGCGAGCTGCAGGGCCGTTAGCGCCCGGTTTCAGGCCTTGTTGTTGTTGCTGTTGCTGTTGTTGTTGTGGCCTGGCAGATCGGCCTTGCGGATGCGCACAGCCTGTCTCTTGGGTGCTTCGGCGGCGGGAGTCGTCTGCGTAGCGATCAGCGCGTCTTCGGGGGAGAGTGCCGCGTCTTCTTGCGGGGCTTGTTGCTCGGCGCCGTCCTTGCCTTCCTTGATCACACGCGTGTAGGGCGCAAGGATGTTAATCAGCTGGCCGTATATCTTGGGGCTGCCGGCCACCACCTCGCGCTGGTACATGAAGTCGGACTCGCCTGTGAAGTTGCCGATCAGGCCACCGGCCTCGGTGATCATCAGCGAGCCTGCGGCGATGTCCCAGGGGCTCAGCCCGGTCTCGAAAAAGCCGTCGTAGTAGCCGGCGGCTACATAGCAGAGGTCGAGCGCGGCAGCACCCGGGCGGCGCACACCGGCGCAGGCTTGCATCACCTCTTCAAACATGGCCACATAACGCTTGAAGTTGTCGCCCTTGCGAAAGGGGAAGCCGGTGCCGATCAGCGAGTCGGAGATGCGGGTGCGCTTGGAGACACGCAGTCGCTTGTCGTTGAGGAACGCGCCGCGGCCCTTGGAGGCGTAGAAGAGGTCATTGCGCGTCGGGTCGTACACCACGGCCTGCTGGATCTGCTCTCGAAAGGCCAGCGCGATCGACACGGCGTAGAAGGGCAGGCCGTGGATGAAATTGGTGGTGCCGTCGAGCGGGTCGATGATCCACACGTATTCGCTGTTCTTCGCGCCATGCGTGCGGCCCGACTCTTCGGCCAGGATGCCGTGGCCGGGGTAAGCGGTGAGCAGGGTTTCGATGATGACCTCTTCGGCCCGTTGATCCACCTCGGTCACGAAGTCATTGGTCGACTTGGTGGTGACCTTCAAGGTGTCCACGTCGAGCGAAGCGCGGTTGATGATGCTCCCCGCTTTTCGGGCCGCGTTGACAGCGACGTTGAGCATGGGGTGGAGCGCTTGCGACATGGGGAGTCCTGCAGAGGGAGGGCGGTGGATTGGCGATGAGGAAAGAACATGTGCAACCTAGGCGGCACGGATAATCAAATTTTACCCGTCGCTCATGGACCCCACCCGTTTCATATTGCTCAACACCAGCCACCCCGGCAACGTGGGCGCCACGGCGCGGGCGATGAAGGTGATGGGTTTTGGCGACCTGGTGCTGGTGGCACCCCGATTTGACGACGTGCTGATCCAGGAAGAAGCCGTCGCCATGGCCAGTGGCGCGGCCGACATTCTCGTACGGGCCCGCGTGGTCGATACCCTCGCCGAGGCCTTGGACGGCGTCACCTTCGCCTGCGCCACCGCTATGACGCCACGCGATTTCGGGCCGCCCACCCATGCCCCGCGCGAGCTGTTTGTGACGCTTGCAGCCAGCGAGCACCGCGTCGGCTTCGTCTTTGGCTCCGAGCGCTTCGGCATGAGCAACGACGACGTGTACCGCTGCCATGCGTGCCTGAGCATCCCCACCCACCCCGACTATGGTTCGCTCAACCTCGCGCAGGCCGTGCAATTGCTGGCGTATGACTGGCGGCAGGCGCGGGGTGGGTTTGCTGTGGCCGAACGCACCGCGCCGCTTGAACAGGCCGACGCGGCAGCGGTACAAGGCCTGCTCGCGCATTGGCAAGAGGCGCTGGCCGACATCGGTTTTCTCGACCCGGCCGCGCCCAAGAAGCTGATACCGCGCCTGAACCAGCTCTTCAATCGCGCGCAGCTCACGAATGATGAAGTGCACATCTTGCGCGGCGTGGCGCGTGCGATGCAAAAGCCCCAGCCGCCGCGCGGCCAGCAGGAATGAAAACCCGCCGCTAAACTGGCCCGCACCAACTCCCGATTCATCATGTTCCAGCGCCTTCGAGAAGACATTGCCTGCATCCTGGAGCGCGACCCCGCAGCGCACTCCAAGTTTGAGGTGCTGACGTGTTACCCCGGCCTGCACGCGCTGGTGATGCACCGCTGGGCCCATGCCTGCTGGACCAAGGGCTGGCGATGGCCAGCGCGTTTCATCTCGCATCTGGCGCGGTTTTTCACCGGCATCGAGATCCACCCCGGCGCGGTGGTGGGGCGGCGTGTGTTCATCGACCACGGCATGGGCGTGGTGGTGGGCGAAACCGCCGAGATCGGCGACGGCTGCACCATCTACCAGGGCGTGACGCTGGGCGGCACCAGCCTCTACAAGGGCAGCAAACGCCACCCAACCCTGGGCCGTGGTGTGGTGGTGAGCGCAGGCGCCAAGGTGCTGGGTGGTTTCACTGTGGGGGATGGCGCGACCGTGGGCTCCAATGCAGTGTTGCTCAAGCCCGTGCCTGCGGGAGCCACGGCGGTGGGCATCCCCGCTCGCATCATTGAAAAGAGCGTCGACGCGGCGCGCGAAGAAGTGTCCGCCCGCATGGGCTTCTCGGCCTACGGCGTGACCCAAGGCGATGACCCGGTGGCGCAGGCGATGAAGGGACTGATCGACAACGCGGCCGGCAACGCACACCAGATTGCCATGCTATGGGCGGCGATCGAGAAACTCTCCTCAACGCGCAGCGACTGTGTGCCCAACGACGCACAAAAGACAGAAACCTTCGACGCCGAAAGCCTCAGCCAACTGATGAAATAGGGACGTTGTCCCGCAACAGCGTGGCGAACTCAGCGGCGGCGATCGGCTTGCTGAAGTAGTAGCCCTGCATCTCGTCGCAGGCTTGCCCGCGCAGGAAGGTTTGCTGTTCGACAGTCTCTACACCTTCGGCCACCACGGTCAGGCTGAGCGTCTTGCCCATGGCGATGATGGCGCTGGTGATGGCTCGGTCTTCGGAGTCGGTGGCCAGGTCGCGAATGAACGAGCGGTCGACCTTGAGCGTGTCGATGGGGAAGTTTTTCAACTGCCCGAGCGACGAGTAGCCGGTGCCAAAGTCGTCGATCGCCAGGCGCACGCCCAGCTGTTTGATGGCCGTGAGCAGCTTGATCGCACGGTCGATGTTTTGAATCAGCATGCCCTCCGTGATCTCCAGCTCCAGGAGGCCTGGCGTCATGCCGGTTTCCTTCAAGATGGTGGCGATGTCGTCGAGCAGGTTCTCGTCGGCGAACTGGCGCACCGACAGGTTCACCGCCATGTTGATCGGCGGCAGGCCCTCGCGCTGCCAGGCTACGTTTTGCTCGCAGGCCGTCTTGAGCACCCAGCGGCCGATGTGCACGATGAGGCCGGTTTCTTCGGCCACCGGGATGAACTTGACCGGCGACACCGAGCCCAGCTCGGCGTTGTTCCAGCGCAGCAAGGCCTCGACGCCGGTGATGCCGCCAGTCTTGAGGTCGAGCTTGGCCTGGTAGTTGAGCGTGAACTCGTTGCGCTCCATCGCGCGGCGCAGGTTGGATTCGAGCGTCAGACGCTCCAGCGACTGCGTGCTGATCTCGCTGGAATAGAACTGGAAGTTGTTCTTGCCTTCTTCCTTGGCGAAGTACATGGCGCTGTCGGCGTTTTTCATCAGCGTCTGCTCGTCTTCGCCATCGCTCGGGTACATGGCGATGCCGATGCTGGCCGTGACGCGGCATTCCTGCCCCACCAGCACCATGGGTTTGATGGCCGCCGAGAGCATCTTTCGCCCCACCGTGGCGGCGTGCTCGCGGTCACTCACCTCTTGCACCAGCACCACGAACTCGTC
>JBBRFR010000020.1:0-20453 GCA_038241485.1 Burkholderiales bacterium | reverse complement strand
CGCCAAGCTCAGCCCGCGCAACAACCGCCTGGCCTTGCCCGCCAACCAAGCCGGGCGCGACCTCTTTTTGCAAGACAGCCAGCACCCGATGGCAGCCGCGGTGGTGAAAGAGTTTGGCGTGTACCCGCCCGGCTGTTTTGTGCAGCTGCAATGCGGTGAAGTGGGCATCGTGATCAAGCGCGGCAACAACGCCAACACGCCGGTGGTGGCCGCACTCACCAACCGCTTGGGCGATTCGCTGATGGAGCCCGCACGCCGTTGCACTGAGCAACGCGGCTACGGCGTGGTGGGCGTGGTGCCCGAGAGCGCGCTGCGTGTGCGGGTGTCGCCCGAAAAGCTGGTGATCCTCGCCGGGCGCTGAGCTGGCCCCTGCGCGCTGCGCGGTTCACCGCGCAGCCGCTGAGGCGGCCGCATTGGCGCCATCTGTGCCCTCTGCGGGCCGCGCCGCCTGGGCGCCGAGCAGCCGCTGGCGTTCGCGCTCGTACTGGCCGTGTTCGGGCAGCCGCGTGGTTTGCGGCACCGCGCGGGCGCCGTGCTGGCGGGCGGCGTTGTCGGCGCGCTGGCGCAGGCCTTCGTACAGGCTGCGCTCCCAGTAGGTGTCGGCGCAGGCGGTGAGCGAGAGGGTGAGCAGCACAGCAGCTGCCCGGCGGTCAAGGCGTGTCATCGGGTGGTCGTTCGGAAGTGGATGGGTCGCCGGGGCGGTACTCCAGCAGATCGCCGGGCTGGCACTGCAGCACTTCGCAGATGCGGGCCAGCGTGTCGAAGCGCACGCCGCGCACCTTGCCCGATTTGAGGAGCGAGATGTTCTGCTCGGTGATGCCCACACGCTCGGCCAGCTCGCGCGAGCGGATCTTGCGGCGGGCGAGCATCACATCGAGGTTCACGACGATGGGCATGGCGGCGCTGCTTCAGACGAACTCGGCGTTCTCTTGCGCCAGCCGCGCGGTCTCTCGCATCACCGAGGCAATGGCCAGCAGCACGGCGCCCGAGAGCAGCGAGACGTAGTCGTCGCTTGAGAGGCCGAGCGTCAGCGTGCGCTGCCCTGGCGGGTTGTGCCAGCTGAGGATGACCGACATCGCCGCGCCTGTGAGCGGCTTCACCAGGAAGACCAGCATCATCACGATGCCCAGCCGGCGCAGGCGCGTCGCGGCGATCTCGGTGAAGACGTGGCCCTGCGCATAGCCATCGAACAGCTTGCACAGCTGCTGCAACCCGAACAGCGCCATCGCCACGAGCGGCAACACGGCCGCCACGGCGAGCAGCCGGGTGGTGAGCGTGAGCGGCGCCGCACCGGGCTTCGGCATCGCACTCAAGGCATGGGCCAGCATCGCCGGTTCAAGCCAGAAGGCCAGGGGCAGCGAAAACAGCCCAACGCCCGCCAGCAGCGTGAGGGCCCGAACCCACCAGGCAATGCGGCGAACCACGGCCAGGGCGGGGCTGCTCTCGGGCAGGGAGGGAGGGGCGTGTTTCATGGGTTGCATCCGTTAAACAGTAAAAATTTATTGTAAAACAGTAAGTTTCTGGCGTCAAGCCCAACCTGGCAGTGCGCCAGCCGATTTGCAGCGCTTGCGGCACACTCCCGGCTTCTCAGCCACCTCTGCAACAAGCCACCATGCAGCACATCACTCTCGGCCACAGCGACCTTCGTGTCACCCCCATCTGCCTCGGCACCATGACTTTCGGCGAGCAGGTCGGCGAAGACCTGGCGCACTCGCTGCTCGACCAGGCGCTGGCGAGCGGCATCAACTTCATCGACACCGCCGAGATGTATTCGGTGCCTGCGCGGCGCGAAACCTACGGCGCCACCGAGCGCATCATCGGCAACTGGTTCGCCGCACGGCCCGGTGTGCGTGAGAAGGTGGTGCTGGCCACCAAGGTGGCGGGCCCGTCGCGCAACATGGAGTGGGTCCGCAACGGCAGCGCCAACCTCACCGCAGCCGACATCGTGCAGGCCTGCGACGACAGCCTCGCGCGGCTGCGCACCGACCACATCGACCTGTACCAGATCCATTGGCCCAACCGCAATGCGCCGGTCTTTGGCACCGTGTACTTCGAACCGAAGTACGACAAGGAGTACACCTCGATTCGCGAGCAGCTCGAGGCCCTGGCCGGTCTGGTGAAGGCGGGCAAGGTGCGCTACATCGGCTTGTCCAACGAAACGCCTTGGGGGGTGAGCGAGTTTGTGCATCTGGCCGAGCAGCACGGCCTGCCGCGTGTGGCCAGCGTGCAAAACCCGTATGCGCTGACCAGCCGCGCGCTCGACAACGGGCTCGATGAAACGCTGTACCGCCACGGCGTTTCGCTGCTCGCGTATTCGCCGCTGGCCTTTGGTGCGCTCACCGGCAAGTACGACGCCACCGGCTTTACTGGGCCTGAAGAGCTGGGCCGATTGGCGGTCTTCGAGTCCACACGCAAGCAGCGCTGGGGCCGGACAGATGCCCTCGAAGCGGCCCGCGCCTACAACGCCCTCGCGCGCCATCATGGCCTCACGCCCACGCAGCTCGCGCTGGCTTTTTGCTACAACTCGTGGCGTGTGGCGAGCACCATCATCGGTGTGACGAACAAGGCGCAGCTTGAAGAAAACCTGGCGGCGGCGAGTGTCAAGCTCTCTCCTGAGTTGCTCTCCGAAATCGACGCCATCCGCTGGAAGCACCGCGATCCAGCCCTTTGAAGTTGGCCCCCCAGTCGCTTCGCTCCTGCCCCGAGGGGCGCCGTCCGGCTTGGGGCGGCCCGGCGCCGGACATTCCTGCTAACACCATGGCGAAGAAAGACCACGTCTGCGAAACCCCCGCGACACAACTGCTCAAGTTGCGTGGCGTCGCCTACACCGAACACGTGTACGACTACGTCGAGCACGGCGGCACCACCGAATCGGCGCGTCAGCTGGGTGTTGATGAGCACCACGTCGTCAAGACGCTGGTGATGGAAGACGAGAACGCCAAACCATTGATCGTGCTGATGCATGGCGACCGGCAGGTGAGCACCAAGAACCTCGCGCGCCAGATCGCCACCAAGAAGGTGTCGCCCTGCAAACCCGAGGTAGCGCAGCGCCACAGCGGCTACATGGTGGGCGGAACCTCGCCCTTTGGCACCAAGAAAGCCATGCCGGTGTACGTGGAGCAAAGCGTTTTGGACTTGCCTCGCATTTACATCAACGGCGGGCGGCGTGGCTATCTCGTGGGCATGGCGCCACAGGTGCTGACCGAGCTGCTGAATGCGAAGCCGGTGCAATGTGCCGGTGCAGAATAGCCGCACAACCACCAACATCTGCCCCGACTGATGGAGACCTTCTACCCCGCCGTGGCCGCGCTCGTGGCCTACCTGATCGGCTCACTCTCGTTCGCCGTCATCATCAGCCGGCTGATGGGCCTCTCGGACCCGCGCAGTTATGGCTCGGGCAACCCCGGCGCCACCAATGTGCTGCGCTCGGGCAACAAGGCCGCGGCCATCCTCACGCTGTTGTTCGATGCCTTGAAAGGCTACGTGCCGGTACTGCTGGTCGACCTGTATGGCGAACCTTATGGCCTGCGCACCGGCACCATCGCGCTGGTCGGCTTGGCGGCTTTCCTCGGCCACTTGTGGCCGGTGTTGTTTCGCTTCCAGGGTGGCAAGGGTGTGGCCACGGCGGCCGGTGTGCTGTTTGCCTTCAACCCCTGGCTGGGGCTGGCCACATTGCTCACTTGGGTGATCATCGTGGCCTTCTTTCGCTACTCGTCGCTGGCGTCCATCGTGGCGGCGGTTTTCGCGCCGTTTTACCAGCTACTGATCTGGGGCGGCGGGCCCGTCGCCCTGGTGGCGATGGTGATGGGACTGCTGCTGATCTGGCGCCACAGCGCCAACATCCAGAAGCTCATGGCCGGCACCGAAAGCAAGCTCGGCCAGAAGGCCGCGCCACCACATAAAGGCAAGAAGTCATGACCCATGCAGTACGCCGTTTTCATGTGGGTGACCGGCTGTCGGAGATGGCCATTCACCACGGCACGGTCTACCTCGCCGGCCAGGTGCCCGACGACACCACGCAAGACATTCGGGGCCAGACCCGCCAGGTGCTGGCCATGGTCGACAAGCTGCTCGCCGAGGCGCACACCGACAACGCGCACATCCTGATGGCGCAGATCTTTCTCGCCGACATGGCCGATTTCAAAGGCATGAACGAGATCTGGGACGACTGGGTTGCGCCCGGCGACGCGCCGCCGCGCGCCACGGTGCAGGCCCAGCTGGCCAAGCCGGAGTGGAAGATCGAGATCGTGGTGACGGCGGCGTTGAAGACCTGATCGGCTACTCGGCCCTCAAGCCGAGCCGCGCCGGGTCGCCCCGGCCCACACGCCCAAGCAGCGGCAACTCGCCGGTGAGGTCGACCACCGTGGTGGGCTGCGCCGGGCAGGCCCCGGCATCGACCACTGCCTGCACTTGGCCGGCAAAACGCTCGCGGATTTCATCAGGGTCGTTCATCGGCTCGGTCTCGCCCGGTGCGATCAGCGTGGTCGAGAGCAACGGCTGGCCAAAGATGTCGAGCAGCTGTTGCAGCATCTTGTGTTCGGGCACACGCAGGCCGATGGTGCGGCGCGACGGGTGCGACACACGGCGTGGCACTTCTTTGGTGGCTTCCAAGATGAAGGTGAACGGGCCCGGCGTGCCGAGCTTGAGCAAGCGGTACTGCTTGTTGTCGACACGCGCATAGCTGGCCAGCTCTGACAGGTCGCGGCACAAGAGTGTGAGGTGGTGCTTGTCGTCCACGCCACGAATGCGCCGCAGCTGTTCGGCCGCGGTCTTGTCGTCGAGGTGGCAGACCAGCGCGTAGCTCGAATCGGTGGGCACGGCGGCGATGCCGCCGCCGTGCAAGATTTGCGCGGCCTGCTGCAGCAGGCGGGCTTGCGGGTTGTCGGGGTGGACTTCAATGAACTTGGGCATGGCACAAGCTTGCCGCTAATCGGCCGTGAGGGCCGATTCGCTCGGCGCGATGCGCTGCGCTGCCGCGCTCTCACGCAGGTTGAGCCACACCGAAGCGGCGCCACACGCCGCCACCACTGCCATGCCGACGAAGGCCCAGCCGTCGGGCACATGCTTGAACACCAGCCAGCCGGCGAAGCTGGCAAACGCGATCTGCATGTAGGTGAAGGGCATCAGCACCGGCATCGGCGCCACACCCAACGCGAGGATCAGGCACAGGTGCCCGGCCGTTCCGGCGCAACCCGCCAGCACCAACAGCGCCCAGATCGACGGCGGCGCGGCCTGCAGCGCGGCCCAGGCCTGCAGCGGCTGGAACGCCAGCGCCACGATGCCGACGATCACCGTGCCCACGAGGCCGGTGTAGAAATGCGTGGTCAGCGGGTGCTCCAGGTGCGAGAGCCGACGTGTCAGCAGCTGAAAGCCGGCGTAGATCAGCGCCATCATCAGCGGAATGACCGCGACCCAGCCAAAGAGGCCGCTGCCGGGGCGCACCACGATCAGCGCGCCGATGAAGCCGCCCACCACCAGCGCGGCCCGCAGCGGCGACACATGCTCGTGCAAGAAGGTGGCGGCCAGCACCGTCACCAGCACCGGCGTGAGCATGCCCACCGAGGTGAACTCGGCGACCGGCATGTACTGGATGCCGAAGAACAGCAGCGCGCTCGTGGCCAAGAGCAGCGAGCCGCGCAGCGTTTGAAAGCGCGGGTGCTCGCTGCGAAACAGGTTGCCACCGCCGCGTGCCCAACGCAGCGCCAGCCAGGTGCCCATGATCAAGGCCTGAAGCGCATAACGTGCAAACAGGCTCACGATCACCGGCAGCGCCTGGCCAAGGTATTTGGCCGTGGTGTCCAGGGTGGCGAAGCACGCGCCCATCGTGAGGATGAGGCAGATGCCCAGCAGCGGCCGGGCTTTGGCGCCGCCCGGCAGTGACGGCGCCCGGCTCACGGGTGCTGCACCCGTTCGCTCAAGACGTCCCACACGGGGGTGAGCTTCTTGGGCAGCGCGGGCAGGCTGCCCAGGTCGATGTGGCTCTCGGCGGGGCTGTGAAAGTCAGAGCCGCGCGAGGCAAGCAGGCCAAATTCCAATGCGGTGTCGGCGTACTTGGCGTAGTCCGACGTGGTGTGGCTGCCGGTCACCACCTCGACCCCCTGGCCGCCGTGTGTCTTGAACTCGCTGAACAAGGCGTACTCCTCGTTCGGCGTGAACTTGTAGCGACCGGGGTGGGCGATGACGGCGATGCCACCGGCCTGCGTGATCCAGCGCACCGAGTCGCCAAGCGAGGCCCAGAGGTGGGGCACGTAGCCGGGCTTGCCTTCCACCAGGTACTTGCGAAACACCTCGTAGGTGTCGCGGCACACGCCACTCTCGACCAGGTGCCGTGCGAAGTGCGTGCGCGAGATCAGTTCGGGGTTGCTCACGTACTTGAGCGCCCCTTCGAAGGCGCCGTGGATGCCGACCCGCGCCAGGCCCGTGGCCATCTCGCGCGCGCGCTCCTCGCGCCCGCCGCGTGTGGCGCGCAGGCCCGCTTGAAGCGCCACGTTGTCGGGGTCAAAACCCAGGCCGATGATGTGCACCGTGGTGTTGGCAAAGGTGATCGAGATTTCAGTGCCGGTGAGGTAGGCCATGCCGTGCACCCGTGCAGCCTCACGGGCGCGGTGCTGGCCACCCACCTCGTCGTGGTCGGTCAGCGCCCACAGGTCAACGCCGTTGGCACGAGCGCGTGCGGCCAGGGCTTCGGGTTCGAGGGTGCCATCGGAAACAACGGAATGGCAATGCAGGTCGGCGTTGAGAATGCTCACGCCGCGATTGTAGGCAGCGGCCCCATCGCCGGGGCAGCAAGGCCATCTGTTGCCCTTCAGCGGTGCACGCGAATCAGCTTGCCACTGTCTGCCAGCAGGTACAGCCAACCGTCGGGACCTTGCTGTACCCAGCGGATGCGTTCACCCAGCGAAGTGAACAGGCGCTCGCGCGAGACTTCGGTGTTGCCCTTGAGCGCGACGCGCCACAAGGCCGAACCGGCCAATGAGCCGAGGAACAGATCGCCTTGCCACTCGGGGAAACCGCTGCCGGTGTAAAAGGCCAGGCCGCTGGGTGCGATGGACGAGTACGGTGTGCGCGTGCCCGGCGCGGGCCATCGGCTCACCGGTTCCGGGTACTTGGGCGCATGCACACCGCCACCGATTTCGCACCCCGACAAGAAGGCACCGTAGTTGCAGCCATAGCTCACGTTCGGCCAGCCAAAGTTCTGGCCAGCGCGGGCGATGTTGAGCTCGTCGCCGCCTTGTGGGCCGTGCTCCAGCGCCCACAGTTCGCCTGTCGTCGGGTGAATCGCGGCGCCTTGCACATTGCGATGGCCGTAGCTCCAGATACCGGGTCGGGCGCCGGAGCCGAGCTGGGGGTTGTCAGGCGGCAGCGTGCCGTCGCGGTTGATGCGCACCACCTTGCCGAGGTGGCTGCCGAGGTCTTGTGCCGGGCTCTTCTTGTTGCGCTCGCCGAGCGTCACGAACAAGGTCTTGTCGGCGCGAAAGACCAGGCGCGACCCGAAGTGGTTGCTGCCATCGACCTTGGGCAGCTGACGAAAGATCGGCGTTGTGGGGACGTCGGTCAAGCGGTTGTTGGCGATGTCCAGGCGGCCGCGGTTCACCGCCGTGCTCGCACCGCCGGGGCCAGGTTCCGAGTACGAGAAGTAGACCCAGTTCGAGCCCTTGGCTTCGAAATCGGGGTCCAGCACCACATCGAGCAACCCGCCTTGGCCGGACGACACGACCGCAGGTACGCCTGCCAGCGGCTTCGACTTGTTCTTGCCATCGGCGCTCAGGATCACCATCGTCCCGCCCTTCTCCGTGACCAGCATGCGGCCGTCGGGCAGAAAGGCGAGGCCCCAGGGGCTCGAGAGCGTGTCGTTGAGGACGGTGGTTCTGAGGGCGGTGGCCGGGAGGGCCGGTGTGGCAGCGGCCATCAGCAAGGCGGCTGCGGCCCACGCAACAAAGGCAGGTTTCATCGCACGGCCTCCACGACCATCTGCAAGCGCTGCTGGCCGTTGTACTCGTCCACCCGAAGCTGATACGCCAGTGTGACTTTGGCGCCCACCGGCTCGCTGTGGCCGAACCAGATCGCGTCGCGCACCGCACCCGCGTGGCGCACGGCGAGCTTCAGGTGTTTCTCGCCGACCAGGCGCTGCGAGATCACTTCGACCTCGTCGCTGAACACCGGCGCCTCGAAAGCCTGGCCCCACACCTGCGCGTCGAGCGAGCGCACGGTCTCGAGGTTGAAGTACTGCGCGGGCAGCGGGCCGTCGCTCATCAGTGTGCGCGAGAGTGTGGCGGCGTCGAGCCACTCGCTTGCCACCTGTTGAAAGGCGGTGTCGAAGGTGTCGAAGTCTTCTTCGGCCAGCGTGCAGCCGGCGGCCATCGCGTGGCCGCCAAATTTTTTCAGCACACCGGGGTGGCGTTTGCTCACCAGGTCGAGTGCGTCGCGCAGGTGAAAACCGATGATCGAGCGGCCCGAGCCTTTCAGAAAGCCGTCTTGCCCGAGGGCAAACACGAAGGTCGGGCGGTGCACACGGTCTTTCAGGCGCGAGGCCACGATGCCCACCACACCTTCATGGAACTCGGGGTCGTAGATGGCGAGTGCGGGTGGTGCCTCGCCTTCGGGCATCAGCGTCTCCAACATGGCTTCGGCCTGCTCGCGCATGCCGCTTTCCACGTCGCGCCGTTCGCGGTTGATGCCGTCGAGCATCTGCGCCAGCTCGCTCGCACGCGCCGGGTCGTCGGTGAGCAGGCATTCGATGCCGAGTGACATGTCGGACAAACGGCCCGCCGCATTGATGCGCGGCCCAAGCGCAAAGCCGAAGTCGAAGCCGCTGGCACGGCTGAAGTCTCGCCCTGCCGCCGTGAAGAGCGCGGCCACGCCGGGTTGCATCTTGCCGTTGCGAATGCGCCTGAGGCCTTGCGCCACCAGGCGGCGGTTGTTGGCGTCGAGCTTGACCACGTCGGCCACCGTGCCCAACGCCACCAGGTCGAGCAACGTGTCCAGGCGCGGCTGGTTCTCGGGCGTGAACACACCGCGCTCGCGCAGCTCGGTGCGCAGCGCGAGCAGCACGTAAAACATCACGCCCACACCCGCGAGGTTTTTGCTCGCGAAGCTGCAACCGGGCTGGTTGGGGTTGACGATCACCGTGGCGTCGGGCAACACGATGACGTCGTGTTCTTTCGCGGGCAGGTGGTGGTCGGTCACCACCACGGCGAGGCCGAGTGCGCGTGCGTGCGCCACACCGGCGAGGCTTGCGATGCCGTTGTCGACGGTCAGCAGCACGTCGGGCTTCTTCTGCATGGCCAGGTCGACGATGGCCGGCGTGAGGCCGTAACCGTGCACCGCGCGGTCGGGCACCACGTAGTGCAGCGTGTCAGCGCGGGCACCCAGCAGCTTGAGGCCGCGCAAGGCGACGGTGCAGGCGGTCGCGCCGTCGCAGTCGTAGTCGGCCACCACACACAGACGCTTGTGGGCCGCGATGGCGTCGGCCAGAAAGCGTGCTGCTGCCTGGGTGCCGAGCAGGTCGGTAGGGGGCAACAGGCGGGCCAGGCCGTCGTCGAGCTCGTCGGGGCTGCGCACACCGCGTGCGGCAAACAGGCGAGCCAGCAGCGGGTGCACACCGGCTTGTTCGAGCGCCCACACCGTGCGCGGTGGCACCTCGCGCAGCGTGATCTTGGGCGCGCGTTGGGGGGTATTCACAGGGCCTCCAACACAGGCCACACGGGTGGCGGCGACAGGCGTTTGCCCAGACGCGACCACAGGGGTTGCGGTTGCAACTCGAAGCTTTGGGCGAGGCGCTCGCCGCACAGCGTGAGCCTGACTGGCTCGCCTTGTCGTGCGTGCTTCAGCGCTTGTTGCACCTCGCCTGCATCGAGCGCGCGCCAGGCCTCGGCCCAGGCGGGCCAGTCCGAGCTGAGGGCGGGTGCGCGCAAGCTGTCGGTTTGCACCCAACCCGCCGGTGTGGTGTTGCGCTGTGCGCGGCCACAGCCACTGAGCCAGAACGAATTGACCGGCAGCGCGCCTTGGCCTACGCGCGCGTCGTTGAGCGGTTGTTGGTAGAGCAGCATCTGCACTTCGTTTTGCAGCCGGCGAATCAGGCGCGCTTGGGGTGTGGTGGGCATCCACAGGTCGATGTTGCGGCCGATCACGCGGTCGATCGAGGCGCTGGGCAGGCCGTCGAGCGAGTCGTGCGCGGCGTACCAGCGTGTGGGAGCGCCCCAGGCCATGACCCAGCCTTCGCTTTCGAACAGCGGGCGAACGGCCTCGAACAAGGTGTGTGACTCTTGCGCGCTCAGGTGCAGTGCCTGCGGGTCGGGCAGGCTCACGTGGTCGGCGCCCACATGCCAGTGCACGGGTGTCAGTTGGCCCCAGGCTTGGGTGCCGATGTTGACGCCATCTTGTTCAGCGTTTCGCGCAGCCCAGGGCAAGGCGCCGTCGTCGCCCGTCCAGCCGAGGGCTTGCGCGAGGGCTCGCTCGTGCGGTGGGGTGAGGCTGTATTCGTCGAGGCCGAGTTTTTCGGTGGGGCTCAGGTGGGCCAGCAGCTGTGTCAGGTGGGGCAGTTTCAAAGTGCGCAGGGTGTGCGTGCCGCGCTCGGGGTGGGCCGAGGCGAAGGGGATCAACAGGTGCATGGGCGGGATTATCTGTTGCTGTGGTTCGCGCCATTGCGGGGGGGCGGGTATTCGGGATGGGTTTGGGTGTTGTGCCCGCTCCGCGTTGTGTGTTCTTCCTACTAAGTGAGACCGCGTCGGGATGTCGTCCCGACAGCCGACCTACTTTTCTTTGCTTCGCCAAAGAAAAGTAGGCAAAAGGTCGCGAAGCGGGGGTGCGCTCACTTGGCGAAGCCAAGTTAGGCGCACACCAAAGGCGACCCTCTTCGCCGTCGGTCCTCGGGACCGACTGCTCTGCGGTGCTCGGTCTTTGCGGGTCGGGCCGAACTCACTGCGCGGCCTGCGGCCGCTGCGTTCAGACAACCGCCCGAAGTCAGATGTGGAAGCGCGCTGCGCGCGCCCCGCAAAGCCCTGCGCTCCTCGACGGCTCAGAAGGGGACCCAAGAGCAATGCGGTTGTTGCTTCGCAACTTTCCCTGTCCTCGCTTCGGCCGAACTCTCGGCGCGGTCTCACACAGTGAACAAGATCCGAGACAGCACGAACCGTCACCCCACCTTCACACCCCCGTCACACCCCAAAGCGAACATGCCCTTCCATGCAAAGAGAAGCCGCCTTCCTGAACGCATGGACAAATGCCGCCGCCCCGGTGAGCGATGACGACGCACCGAAGGAAAACAAGCGCCACTACCGCAGCCTGTGGATCTCCGACCTGCACCTCGGCACCCCCGGCTGCCAGGCGAAAGCCCTGCTCGACTTTCTCAAGCACACCGAGTGCGAAAACCTGTTCCTGGTCGGCGACATCATCGACGGCTGGCAGCTGCGCCGCAGCTGGTACTGGCCGCAATCGCACAACGACGTAGTGCAAAAGCTCTTGCGCAAGGCCCGCAAGGGCACCCGCGTGATCTTCATTCCCGGCAACCACGACGAGTTTGCGCGACGCTACGTGGGCCACAACTTCGGGGGCATCGACGTGGCCGAAGAGTGGACGCACCAGACCGCTGACGGCCGCAAGCTCTGGATCACCCATGGCGACTATTTCGACGGTGTGATCCAGTGCGCCAAGTGGCTGGCCCATGTGGGCGACTCGCTGTATGAGTTCACGCTCAAGCTCAACCGCTACCTCAACTCGCTGCGCGCCCGCTTGGGTCTGCCGTACTGGAGCCTGTCCAAGTACCTCAAGCTCAAGGTCAAGCGCGCCGTCAGCTTCATCGGTGACTTCGAGGCCGCAGTGGCCAAGGAAGCGCGACGCCGTGGTGCGCAAGGTGTCGTCTGTGGCCACATCCACCACGCCGAGCTGCGCGAGATCGACGGCATCCTCTACGCCAACGACGGCGATTGGGTCGAAAGCCTCACCGCGCTGGCCGAACACGCCGACGGCCGGCTGGAGATCATCGATTGGGCCGCCGTCATGCGCGACAGGCGGTCGGTGGCCATCGCGGCGCAGGAGGTGCTCGCATGAAGATCGCACTCGTCACCGACGCCTGGATGCCACAGGTCAATGGGGTCGTGACGACCTTGGTCGAATTGCGACAAGGCCTGATCGCGATGGGCCACGAGGTGGTGCTGATCGAGCCCTCGGGGTTCAAGCGCTTTCCGTGCCCCGGCTACCGCGAGATCGAGCTGGCCTGGCGGCCCGGGCGCAAGGTGCGCGAGCTGCTCGACGCGGCCCAGGCCGACGCCATCCACATTGCCACCGAAGGCCCGCTGGGCACGGCCGCACGGGCCCACTGCCTGCGCCGCGGCTGGGCCTTCACGACCGCCTTTCACACCCGTTTCCCCGACATCCTGGCGCGTGCCCTGCACCTGCCCGAAAGCTGGGGTTATGCCTGGTTTCGCCGCTTTCACGCGAAGTCGAGCGGGATCATGGTGCCGAGTGAGGGCATGTTCGGCATCTTGAAAGGCCACGGTTTTGCACCGCTGAAACAGTGGTCGCATGGGGTTGACCTGAGTTTGTTCAAACCCGAGGCGGGTGCCGACCTGGGCTTGCCACGGCCGGTGTTTCTGTATGTGGGCCGCGTGAGCTACGAAAAGAACCTCGAAGCTTTTTTGAAACTCGATTTGCCGGGCTCCAAAGTGGTCTACGGGGTGGGCCCGCTGGAGCAGCGCCTGCAGCGCGACTACCCGCAGGTGCACTGGCGCGGTGTGGTGCCGCGCCCCGAGCTGGTTCACATCTACAGCGCGGCCGACGTGTTCGTGTTTCCCAGCTGCTCCGAAACCTTCGGGTTGGTGATGCTCGAAGCAATGGCCTGCGGCACGCCGGTGGCCGCCTACCCGGTGCCCGGCCCGCTGGACGTGGTGGCGCCCCAGCACAACGCAGACGATGGCGGCGTGTTGCACGACGATCTGCGCACCGCAGCCCTGCGCGCGCTCGACATCCCGCGTGACGCGGCGCGGCGGCGCGCGCTGCAGTTCGATTGGGGCGAGGTGTGCCGCCAATTCGTCGATCACCTGGTGCCGGCTTGTCACACAGAGCTGACGGGTGTCACGAAATCGTCGCAAAAGCTTCATAAACTGGTTTCATGACCCTGGCGCCCCGCAACCCGGCACTCCTCAACCGCGAAAGCTCGATCCTTGAGTTCAACCGCCGTGTGCTCGCACAAGCGCGGCGAGACGATGTGCCGCTCTTGGAGCGGCTGCGCTACATCTGCATCGTCTCGTCGAACATGGACGAGTTTTTCGAGGTGCGGTTTGCCGATTACATCGAAGCCACCCGCCAACCCGGTGCGGGTGTTTCGCTGCGCGATCTGGAGACCGTGGCCGCCGATGCGCACACGCTGATAGACGACCAATACCGTGCTTTCAACGACGAGGTGATGCCCGCCTTGAAGCGCGAAGGCATCGAGATCCTCAACCACTCCGACCGCAACGACGAGCAGCGGCGCTGGGTCGAGCAGTTCTTTCAGCGCCAGGTGCGGCCCCTCTTGGTGCCGGTGGGGCTCGACCCCTCGCACCCGTTTCCGCAGGTGGCCAACAAGTCGCTCAACTTCATTGCGCGCCTGAGTGGGCAAGATGCGTTTGGCCGCGAGAACACCATCGCCATCGTCAAGGTGCCGCGGGTGTTGCCGCGGGTGATCCGCCTGCCAGACCACCTGGCCAATGGTGGGCAGGCTTTTGTGCTGCTCACCAGCGTGATCCGCGCTCACCTGGCCGAGCTCTTCCCGGGGCGCGAGGTTGAGGCGTTTTCGCAGTTCCGACTGACGCGCGACTCCGATCTGGCGGTGGATGAAGAAGACGTGGTCAACCTGCGCCAGGCGCTTCGCTCGGGGCTGACCACACGCCACTTTGGCCAGGCGATTCGCCTGGAAGTGGTCAACACCTGCCCGCCCGAGCTGTCGGAGTTTTTGCTCACCCAGTTCGCCTTGCCCAAGGCCGCGCTGTACCACGTCAACGGCCCGGTCAACCTGGTGCGCCTGAACGGGCTGATCGACACCGCCATCGCCCCGCAGCTGCATTTCAAACCTTATGACGCGCCGTGGCCCGCCGGCCTGTCGCGCGACGAATCCATCTTCGAGCGGTTGCGCGAGGGCGATGTGCTGATGCACCACCCGTTCGAGTCGTTCGAGCCGGTGGTGCAATTTTTGCGCGAGGCGGTCGAAGACCCCCACGTGCTGGCCAACAATCATACCATCTACCGCACCGGCAGCGAATCGCCGCTGATGGATTTGCTGATCGAAGCCGCACGCCGAGGCAAAGAAGTGATGGTGGTGGTGGAGCTGAAAGCCCGCTTCGACGAAGAGGCCAACATCAACTGGGCCGAGCGGCTGGAGGCCGTGGGCGTGCAGGTGGTGTACGGCATCGTCGGCCTGAAGACCCATGCCAAGCTGCTGCTGGTGACGCGCCGCGAAGCCGGCCGCTTGCGGCGCTACGCCCACCTCTCCACCGGCAACTACAACCCCAAGACGGCGCGGCTCTACACCGACGTGGGCTACCTCACGGCCGACCCTGACCTGACGTCCGACGCCGACGCGGTGTTCCAGCAGCTCGCGAGCCTGGGCAAGACGCGCCCCTTGCGCCAGCTGCTGCAGGCACCTTTCACGCTGCACAAGCAGATGCTCAAGCATGTGGAGCTGGTGACGCAAGCGGCGCGCGAGGGCAGGTGCGCGCGCATCGTGGCCAAGATCAATGCGTTGACCGACATCCCGTTGATCGATGCGCTCATCAGCGCTGGCCAGGCGGGCGCCGACATCGACCTCATCGTGCGCGGCGCCTGCATGCTGCCGCCGGGCATCGCCGGGCTCACCGACCGCATCCGCGTGCGCTCGGTGGTTGGCCGTTTGTTGGAACATTCACGCGTGGCGTACTTCCGCTGGGGCGCGAGCGAAGACGATGAAGCGCTGTTTCTGTCGAGTGCCGACTGGATGAGCCGCAACATGTTTCGCCGCATCGAGGTGGCCTGGCCGGTGCGTGACGCCACGGTGCGCCAGCGTGTGATCGACGAATGCCTGGTGCCTTACCTGCACGACAAACAAGACGCCTGGGAATTGCAGGCCGATGGCAGCTACGTGCGCGTGGGCGCCGAAGGCCCGAGTGCCCAGCAGGCACTGATGTTGCGCTACATGTGATGGACCTCATCCTCTGGCGCCACGCTGAAGCCCACGTGCTGCGCGAGGGCCAGACCGACCTCGAACGTGCGCTCACGCCCAAGGGCGAGCGGCAGGCCCAGCGCATGGCTGAGTGGCTGAACCATCGCCTGGCGCATTCCACCCGCATCCTCGTGAGCCCGGCGTTGCGCACGCAGCAAACCGCCAAGGCGCTGGACCGGCACTTCAAGACGGTGCAGCTGCTGGCGCCAGAAGCCTCTGTCACCGCGCTGCTCAGCGTGACCCGCTGGCCCGAGGCCAGCGAGTCGGTGCTGGTGGTGGGGCATCAGCCCACGCTGGGCCAGGTGGCGGCCTTGCTGCTGGGCCAGACGGCCCAGGAGTGGGTGATCAAGAAGGGCGCGGTCTGGTGGCTGCGCAGCCGCGAGCGCGAATCGGGCAACCAGGTGGTGTTGCAGGCGGTGCAGTCGCCCGACTGCCTGTGATCTTCAGGCCTTGATCTGCAGGCGCAGCGTGCCGCTGCGCTCCCAGGCCGCCACTTCTTCGTTCAACAAAAACAGCGTGCGCGGGTGGGCGTCGGCCCAGGCGTCGGGGAAAGACAGTTGGGCCTGCTGGCCATGCCGGCGCAGGCGCAAAACCTGCGCGTTCACCTCGCCGCGCGCATGGCATTTGATGATGGCCAGGCGCAGGCACAACGCCTGCCAGGCGAAGGCCTCTTGTGCGAGCTGGGCTTCCGTCTTGCGCAGGCCGCCGCGCTGCGCGAGCACCAGGTCGGCCAGGCGGCGCTGCTGCGATTGGGAGAAGCCGGCCGCATCGACATGGCCTAGCAGGTAGGCGCTGTGACGGTGGTGGTCGTGGTGCGACACCATCATGCCGATCTCGTGCAGGGCGGCGGCCCAGCCCAGCTCGCGCACCAGCACGGCGTCGGCCTGCGGCGCCACGCTCGCGTACAAGGCTTCGGCCACCGAGGCCACACGGCGGGCCTGGGCCACGTCGGCCTCGAAGCGGCGTTGCAGCTCGGCCACCGAAGCGTCGCGCACATCGTGGGCGTGCGCGCCGTCATGGGCCTCGGCGTTCAGGCGTTCGTCCAGATCGAAAATCACGCCCTGGCGCAGCGCGCCGCGGGCAGGCTGCAGGGCTTCGATGCCGAAGTGGGTGGCCAGTGTGTAGAGGATGGACAGGCCACCACCGATCACGGCACGGCGGTCGTCTTTGAGGCCAGGCAGGTTGAGGCGGTCGACGCGGCCGGCGCGCAGGCATTGGTCCATGCACCAGCGCAGGCCGTCGGGGGTGATCACACCGTCGCTGATGTGGTTGGCTGCCAGCAGCTGCGACACCGCACCGGCCGTGCCCGAGGAGCCGAGCGCTTCGCGCCAGTGGTGAGCGGCAAAAGGGGCGAGCGCTTCTTCCAGCTCGGCACCGGCGGCCACCTGGGCAGCGCGGAAGGCGCTGTCGGTGAAACGCCCGTCGTTGAAGTAACGCATTGACAGGCTCACGCTGCCGACCTGGAACGACTCGGCACGCAGCGGGGTGCGGCCCTGGCCGAGGATCATCTCGGTGGAGCGCCCGCCGATGTCGACCACCAGACGCAACTCGTCAGACGGCTGCAAACGCGCCACACCCGCAAAGATGAGGCGCGCTTCTTCGCGGCCCGAGATCACCTCGATCGGGTAGCCGAGCGCGGTTTGTGCGCGTTGGAGAAAGGCGTTGCGGTTTTGCGCTTCGCGCAGCGTTTGGGTGGCGACGGCTCGCACCTGCAACGGTGCGTAGCCTTCGAGCCGCTGCGCAAAGCGGCGCAGGCAGGCCAGACCGCGTTGCATGGCGTCTTCGTTTAGCAGGCCTTGGGCGTCGAGCCCGCCGCCCAGGCGCACGGTTTCTTTGAGGTAGTCGATGCGCTTGTAGCGGCCGGGGCTCAGCTGGCCGATCTCGAGCCGGAAGCTGTTGGAGCCCATGTCGATGGCGGCCAGGTGATCGGGCCAGCGCCGGGTGTCGGGAGAGAAAGGCATCGGCCGGATTGTCCGGGCTTTTTGTGACCCGCCCTTGATGCCCGTGGCGTCTGTGCAAGAAAACCGGGGCCTTTCTAGAAAGAGGTGGCCGACCTGATCCCCAGCTGCTGCACCGCCTGTCGATGGCAGAAGATGGGTTGGATCTCAATGCGGGTCGTCTAAGCCCAACCGACTCCAAGCTCCGTTCGGGCTGACCCTTCGTCAGGCTCAGGACAGGGTCCGCTTTGCGGGGTCGAAGCCCAGCGCCGGCCTTCGCTTTGCCCTGTCCTGAGGTACCGAAGGGTCAGACCGAACGAGCCAAGCGACAGTGTCGGTATTGGGCTGGATCTTGACCTGCCTGCCGGGCCACCAAGCGGCCCTAACAGCTAGGAAGACCCTTCGCCGGGAGCGCGGTCTGGCCCGTGAATAATGACCTTGTGTTCATCCCGCATGGAAGAAGGACTCTGGTCGAACCAGCGGCGAAAAGCGTGTGAGAGCTGAGGGGATCCTCCGAAGCCGGTGCTCAGTGCCACTTCGGTCAGCGACTGGTTGGTTTGCAAAGGCCCGGTAAGCAGCCGACCGCGCGCGAAATCTTTGTAGTCGCGTATAGACATTCCCACTGCTGCGCTGAACAGCCGAGTGATCGTGCGCCCAGACAGGCCGTAGTGCGCAGCGAGGTCAGCGATTGACATGTCGGGGTTGGACTCGACCAGCTCCCTCAATACGGCGGCTCTCGGGTCTTCGCGCGTCGGCATGGGGAGTTGCTCCGCGGTCAGCGACACCACTTCCTCAAACAAGGCTTGCGCGCTGGCAAGGCTGGCGGTGCCGTTCACCAGCTCGTACATCGAATCGTCCAGATGCAGAAATGCGGCTCGCTCCAGTTGCACGAAACCCATCCGACGCACGCCGCCAAACGCACGGTAGTGCCTATGTCCGGGGTAGATATTGAGGCTGAGGAGCGGCACATGTGGAGCCGATAGCCGTCGCATGACCATGGGCGCTACCGCGACCGCGTTGGTCTGCACTTCTGGCTGCCCTTGTTGGCACACGACAAATGGCGCGTGGTTGGCGGTCAACAGGACGACGCCCAAATGGCGCGAGGTGAAGCCCCGCACGAGGTGAGGGCTGGTGTAGATGTGCCCCGTGTCACTGAACGGATAGCTGTGATCCAACGCAGATCGATCTGCGGAAATGCCCGCGGTGCGTCTCGGCGTCAGGGAAAGATCAATCGGTTCCGTCACTGTCCCGTCCCGTATCAACTGATGATTTGCCCCGTGTCCTGCAGGCTTTGCCGACAGTACAAACTCTGAACCCTATTCAATCGTTTGTGCGGTAGAGCGACATCGATGCTTGCCCTTGGCTCAAACAGACAAGCCTTGCAATCCACATCTGTGGTAGCAGCGAAAACCCAGGCCTTTCCCCCGGGGCGCCTGCGCAGGGAGGGCGCTACCTTCTGGTCAGGTGAAAGTGCCCAGAGAGTCGCGGCAAGTCAGGGCGGGCAAAAACGCGTTGCTCGGCTGGCCAGCGGCATCGTCGGCACATGTCTCCCCCACTCGCTGAGTTGAGCGAGGCCATGGCGCCCGCGAATACCACATAGCGAGGTAGTTCGGCTTGCCGACTTACGCCGAGTGCTTGTGCCGATCCAAAAGCAGGCCCGGTTTGTGACAATGTTGGCACTTTGATCGGGCATGGACGCGGTTGTCAATGCATCGAATTGGAGCGTCAAGGAGACAACACATGGATAGCAGTAAGAAGTTCAGGCGTGCACGGTTGCTCGCTCTGAGCGCGGGGTTCCTCAGCGCCTCGGCGCTCTCACACGCGGCCGTCATCTTTCAGGAAAACTTCAACTCCGGCCTCGGCACCTTCACGAGCGCTGGCAACGTGACCACCAACGCGTTCTATGGGGCGCGCATGTACGGCAGCTTCGGTGGCACCGATGGCGCAATTACGTCGCCCAACATCAACACCACCGACTTCACCGCCATCACGCTGAGCTACGACCGCTCGACCACAGGGCTGGATCGGAACGAGGAAGGGATCGTCGAGTACTCGATCAACGGGGGCGCGAGTTACCGCCTGGTGTCGAACGTGCTGGGCAACGGAGCGGCGAGCTATGCCTTGCCTGCAGACGCTGCCGGAACAGCGGCGCTGCGCCTGCGCTTCCGCGTCGCGGCGAGCAGCGGCAGAGAGTACCTAACGGTCGACAACCTCGTCGTGGAGGGCACCGGTTCTGTGACGCCGCCTCCGCCTCCGCCTCCGCCTCCGCCTCCGCCTCCGCCTCCGCCCCCTGTGGGATCGTGCGAGACGAACCTGCTCTGCCGCGGCCCAGATCCCACCGTCGCCAGCCTGGAGGCGACCGGTCCCTTCCAGACCGCAAGCTATGTCGTCCCCAGCCCGACTGGTTATGGCAGCGGCACGATCTATTACCCCGTCAACCCTGGTGGCAGAGTGGGGGCCGTCGTCGTGGTGCCAGGATTGAACGCGCCGCAGTCCAGCATCCAGTCTTGGGGGCCCCGCTTGGCCTCGCATGGCTTTGTGACGATCACCATCGGTACCAACTCCACCGGTGATGGCATCCCGGCCCGCGCCACGCAGCAACTCGCTGCGTTGCGTCAGGTGGTGGCATTGAGCAATGCCACGGGCAACCCGATCTCGGGTCGCGTCGACGGTAGCCGCATGGGTGTGATGGGGTGGTCGCTCGGCGGTGGCGCCTCGCTCCACAACGCACGGGACAACCCTCCTGGCGTGAAGGCATCGATTCCGCTCGCTCCGACCGGCGTGACGGGCCTGAGTGCCGCTCTGGTGCCGGTGTTGATCTTGTCCTGCCAGAACGACAACGTGCTGCCCATCAACAGCAATGCAATTTCGTCGTACAACGGGATGACGAACAACAAGAAGGCCTACCTGGAGGTGAGAGGCGGCGGCCACAGCTGCGCCAATAACCCGACCGGCGCGTCCAATGCGCTCGGCAAGTACGGCGTGGCCTGGTTGAAGCGGTGGTTGGACAACGACACTCGCTACAGCAAGATCCTGTGCGGCGCAGCGCACGAAACCGACTTGGCCACTGAGACCGGCATCTCGTCCTATCGGCAGAACTGTCCGTACTGATAGGTTGTCCCGATCCCCGCCCGCCCAGACGGGGAGAGACGTGCTGCCGCAGTCTGGCAGCACGTCTTCACTCACCTTGGAAAGGAGCAGAGCATGCGCACTCCGACCGTCCTCTTTTTCACCGCGTCACTTGTCGCAGGGGCCGCCTTGATCGGTTGGTCCTATTTCAAACCGACGCCTGGGGTGGCGTCTGCCACCGTGCACGTCGCGCCCGCCTCGGTTGTCGCGGGGGC
>JBBRFR010000019.1:0-20835 GCA_038241485.1 Burkholderiales bacterium | reverse complement strand
CGTCGAGCGGGTTCACCGGGCCTTCGGCGGTTTTGTCGAGCTGGTAGTCCAGCGGTGACACACCCACCACGATGCCGGCGTTGGCGTTGCGCTCGTTGCGCGAATACTGGCTCATGCCGTTGGTGACAACACGGTTGACTTCAGACGTGGCCGCCACCACCGTGCCCCCAGGGCACATGCAAAAGCTGTAGACCGCGCGGCCATTCTTGGCGTGGTGCACCAGCTTGTAGTCGGCCGCGCCCAGGATGGGATTGCCGGCGTTGGGGCCGAAGCGCGCCGCATCGATCAGGCTTTGGGGGTGTTCGATGCGAAAGCCCACCGAGAAGGGCTTGGCCTCCATGTAGACACCCCGCTGGTGCAGCGTCGTGAAGGTGTCGCGTGCGCTGTGGCCGAGTGCCAGCACCACGTGGTCGGCACGCAGCTCTTCGCCCGACGCGAGCGTCACGCCGCGAATGTGGCCGGCCTCGATGCGCACATCGCTCACCCGTTGTTCGAATCGAACCTCACCCCCCAGCGCCACGATGTCGGCGCGCATCTTCTCGACCATGCTCACCAGGCGGAAGGTGCCGATGTGCGGCTTGGCGACAAAGAGGATTTCTTCGGGTGCACCGGCCTTCACAAACTCGGTCAGCACCTTGCGCGTGAGGTGGCGCGGGTCGCTGATCTGGCTCCAGAGTTTGCCGTCAGAAAAAGTGCCGGCGCCGCCTTCGCCAAATTGCACGTTCGATTCGGGGTTGAGCACGCGTTGGCGCCACAGGCCCCAGGTGTCTTTGGTGCGTTGTCGCACTGACCTGCCACGCTCCAGCACGATCGGCCGCAGCCCCATCTGCGCGAGGATCAGCGCGGCGAAGATGCCGCAGGGGCCAAAGCCGACCACCAGCGGGCGCGGTGTGCCGCTCGCCGCAAAGTCGGCCGGCGCGTGGCCGACGAAGTGGTAGCCCGTGTCGGGCGTGGTGCGGATGTGGTGATCGCCAGCGAAACGCTGCAACACCACGGCCTCGTCATCGATCTCGCAATCGAGCGTGTAGATCAGCACCACCGCACTTTTCTTGCGTGCGTCGTAGCTGCGCTTGAACACCGTGAACGACTTCAGCGCGGCCTCGGCCAGCCCGAGCCGCTTCAGGATGGCGGGGCGCAGTTCGTGGTCGGTGTGGGCAAGCGGCAGGCGCAGTTCGGTGATTCGCAGCATGGCCGCTATTTTCGGTGGCAACCGGCTTGATTCCCCTAGCGGTACTCAAAGACACCGAAGGTCGGCGTGCCAGGCCGTGTCACCGGCGAGTAGGTTCCGGCCACCAGCTCGAACTGGACGGCCAAGAGGTGCTCCCGGGGCGGTTTGATCCATTTGAGGCTGGTCCACGTGACCCCGTTCGCGCTCACCTCCCAGTGGAGCCGGTTGAACGCGGCGTCGTGACGGATGCGCAGGAAGCGGTGCGCAGAGGGGTTGAACGGTTGGAGCGGGAAGTAGCTCGCCGCGCCCGCGAAGACGATGGCTGCACGAAGCAACCCAGCCTGCACATTGAAACGGTAAGCGTTGTTGCCGTTGGCCACCACCGAGCCCATCATTTCGGCCTCGCCGGTGGGGTTTGGCGGTGCCACCACTTCGAAGATGGCCAGCTTGCCGACAAAGGCGTAGGCGTCACGTGTGCTGAAGCCGTTGTGGTGAAAGCCACCCACACCCACCAGCGGCGAGATCTGCAAGCGCGCGTTGCCCTTGGCCACGGCGATGAACCGATCCTTGAGCGGCGCGTTCAACGGGCCGGAACTCAGCACCGATTCGTTCCAACGCGGCGATTCGTCAACGGCGGCATCCAATGCCTCGATGAAGCCGGTCGCGCCCACGGTGGCGCAGGTCGTGTCGAGCACCGCGTCGTCCACGATCGCGACACCGGGTGAGGCGACGGGCGAATAGGTTCCCGCGATGATCTCGGCGCGCACCGCCGCCAGCACGAACGACGCATCTCGCTGTCGAGACGTCAGTAGAACCGGTAGAGGTTCGCGCCGTCTCTGCCGACGGAGATCAACAGTTCAGCGTTGGACTGCGAGTCAGGGATCTGCACGATCTGCACACCGAATAGACGCCCCGCAAAGTCGTGGCTGTGGATCGAGACCAGGCCGTTGTAGTGCAGCCCGTCCGCCCCAGCCGCAGGCGTGAGGCTCAGGCGCCCCAGGGCTTCTTGCACCTTGACAGCCGAGCTGTACACCGACGCCCCGTTCACCGTGCTCAGGGTGCCGCTCATCCAGACACCGGGGTCGCGCTCGTTGTCGCCGAAAGATCGAGCAGCCGCCCTCGGTTGGCCTGGCACTGTTCGTCTTGCCAACTGGCCACCGGCAGATATCGGAGGCAGAAGGAGAAGCAGCCTTCGTAGCTCGATGGTGACCACCCGCAGGCGGCCCGGTCCGACACGATCATTCTGCGGGTGGGCACATAGCCCCGATTTCGACCACGCTTCGGCCGTCGTTGCTCCAGGTCGTCGTCGCGGGGGACAGAGGCAGGCTGGTCACCGAGATCTCTGAGGCAATCGGCCCCGACAACACGCTCCGCTGGCCTGTTGCAGTTGAAAGATCTCGTTGGCGAGGGCGGCCCCGGTCTTGGCGGCCGCGTCCGAGAGACCCAGCTGCAAGGTCACCGGGTTGAGGTCACCCGCAAACCCCTGCAGGAAGAGAACCGCCGGCTTGCCTTGCGCCAACTGTGTCGGAATGATCAAGGCTTCCAGCGCGTCTCTCATGGCGCCCACAAAATCTGCCGACACCACGCCGGCTGCGCCGTACATGGCCACGGTGTGGCACGCCGTCGAGGCCATGATGGCCAGCACGCTCCCATCCGGCCGACGCATGGTCACGGACGCCGGCACGGAACTGAGCCTGGGCCGGCAGCAACGCGCCGAGCATCGCCAATGCACCGAGGCACTTCCAAAGGGTGGGCAAGCTCATCGCATTCCTCGAGGTGGATGGTGCCGCACATCGGCTCGAAGTCCCAGGGCGCTAGTCTTCGCGGAGTCGTTCTCACCCCCACGAAAAATGCCGCCCGAGGGCGGCATGGGGTGGGGCACCGCGCAATCAGTGGCCGGCTTGCACCCGAGCGGCTTGGCCAGCGCGGGTCGCGGCGATCGCCTCGGCGCGAACTTCTTCGCGGGTGCGAACCGAAACCACATTGTTGTTGCCACCGATCACGTCGAGTTCACGGAGGCGGGCCAGGCTGCCGTCGGCCCGGGCCTTCAGCATCTCGGCGCGCACTTCGGCACGGGTCAGCTGGCTGGCCTGGCCCTTGGCGGCGGCCTTGGGGAACAAGGCGGCCACGTCGGCTTCGGCCGGCACCAGCGTTTCACCAGCAGCGCGGGCGCGCAGCACTTCGGCTCGCACGGCTTCACGGGTGGTGGTGCTGGCCGCCGGCTGCGGGGCGCCGACATGTTGCAGCTCGGCTTGAGCGAACACGGCCGAGCCCGTGAACACGAGGAGGGCGGCGGCGATGGCTTGTTTGCGGTTCATGGTGATGTTTTCTTTCAATGGTTCAGAGTGAGGCGCCGACGATCAATAGCCGGTGCTGATATGCGGCTTGGCAGATTCGCTGCGCATGTGCTGGCGGGCTTGAGCACGCACGTCCTCGCGGGTCAGGGGCGAGGCGCTTGCCTTGTTGGCCGCGACAGCGGGCTTGGCCACCGGCTTGTCCGACATGTTCAGCGGCACGAGCTTTTGCGAGCTGCCGGCCCAGGCCAACACTTCGCTCGGGGTGGTCAGTTCGCCGGCGACCAGCGCAGCTCGTGCTTTGGCGCGCACTTCAACGCGGCTGACGGTCGACTTCTGGTCGGTACCGACATGCTGCAGTTCGACTTCGGATTGAGCCAAAGCGGCAGAACCGATGAGGGAGATGACGGCGGCGGTGAGGGCTTGTCTGGTGTTCATGATGATTTCCTAGGGTTCAAAACAGGTGGTTGACGTTTCCAGGCAGGGCGGTCTTGTTGGTTGGGTATGCCGTCTTGTCCAGCCTCGGTGAGTCGCTTGGTTTGGGTTCGGCTCATCGATGGGGTGAACTGTAGGCATTGCCAAAGCATCAATAAATACCCTATGCTTCAATTACGCATTGCGTAAATAGAAACAATGGGGGTGTAAAAGATGGACCGACTCCACTCCATGCGGGTGTTTTCCCGTGTGATCGAAGAGGGCAGCTTTGCGGGCGCGGCCCGGCAGCTGAACCTGTCGGCGGCCGTGGTCACCCGCTTGGTGGCCGACCTCGAAGACCACCTCGGCGCCCGCCTGATCAACCGCACCACGCGCCGCCTGGCGCTCACCGACACCGGCGAGCTTTACCTGGAGCGGGTGCGGCAGATCCTCACCGAGGTGGAAGAGGCCGAGGCCCTGGCCAGCGCCGCCACCTCGGAGCCGCGTGGCCACCTGCGTGTGCTCGCGCCACCCGCCTTTGCGGTGCACCAGATCGCCAAGCACCTGCCGCGCTTTCGCAAGCTCTACCCGCGTGTCACGCTGGAGCTGGCCGCGCCGGGGCCGGTGGAAACGGTGGATGAAAACTTCGACGTCAGCATCATCCAGGTCGGCCGCCAGCCGCTCGACGGCGACTTTGTGGCCCGCTTGCTCGCGCGCTCAGAGGTGATCACCTGCGCCTCACCCGAATACCTCGACCGCATGGGCCGGCCGCAGCACCCCAACGAGTTGCCAAAGCACGAAGCGATGTTGCCCAGCTTCACGCGCGAGATCACCTTTCACCGCGGCGAATGGGGTGACGACGAGCCCTCGGGCGAATCGGTCACGCTGGTGCCGGGCAAGCCGGCGCTGAGCACCATCCACAGCGACACCATGTACGCCGCCGCACTGGCCGGCATGGGCATCTCGGGCCTGCCGTCTTACGTGGTCGAAGACGCGCTGTTGGAGCACGCGCTGGAGCGGGTGTTGCCCGAGTGGCGTGTGCTGACGCTGCGGCTGTACGCCGCCATGCCCACGCGCAAGTACGTGCCGGCGCGCACGCGCGCTTTCATCGACTTCCTGGTGCAGAGTTTTGGGGGGGCCGAACACGACCCGTGGCTGCAGGCCGCCGGTTGCGAAACCCCGCGCCACAACCCCGCGGCGATCGACAAGCCCGTGCTGCAGTAGAGGGCGCAGCGGTCAGTAAAACACGTCGTGGCGGGTCGCCCCCATCAGCGGCTCAAGCAGATGGGCCAGCGGCCCGAGGCCGTTGTAGCGCGCCGCCACCTTGTAGGCGTAGGCAAAAAAGCGCGGCAGGTCCTCGCTGTACTTGGGCTTGCCGTCGCGGTGCTTCAGGCGGCAGAAGATGCCCAACACCTTTAGGTGGCGCTGCAGGCCCATCCATTCGAGCTGCTTCCAGAACTCGCCGAAGTCGTCGCTCAAGGGCAGGCCGGCCTTGCGGGCCTGCTGCCAGTAGCGCACGGCCCAGTCGATCTCTTGCGGCTCTTCCCAGGAGATGAAGGCATCGCGCAGCATCGAGGCCACGTCATAGCTGATGGGGCCACGCACCGCATCTTGGAAGTCGAGGATGCCGGGGTTGCCCTCTTCGGCCGGGCGCACCATCAGGTTGCGCGGCATGTAGTCGCGGTGCACGGCGACCGTGGGTTGCGCGAGCGCGCTGGCCACCAGCAGGTCGCAGGCCTTTTGCCACTGGGCATGTTGAGCAGGCGTCCAGGTGACGCCGTGTTCGCGGGTCACACACCAGTCGGGAAACAACGCCAGCTCGCGGCGCAGCAGCGCGTCGTCATAGGCCGGCAGCTGGCTCGCATCGACACGGGTTTGCCACTGCACCAGCGCAGCCGTGGCGTCTTGCATCAGCACAAAGATCCCGCGCTCGTCGCCTTGTGCCTTGGCGTCTTGCAGGGCCTGCAAATACAGGTGGGAGCCGAGGTCACTGAGCAGCAAAAAGCCGTGCTGCGCGTCTTGCTCCAGCACACGCGGCGCGTTGAGGCCGGCGCCGGCCAACATGGCGGCCACCGCCACGAACGGGCGCACGTCTTCTTGCGGCGGCGGGGCGTCCATCACGATGAAGGTCTGCCCTGCGCCACCGTCAATGCGCAGGTAGCGGCGAAAGCTGGCGTCGGCACTGGCCGGGCGCAGGCTCTGCGGCTGCAGGTCATGGCGCGCGGCCACGGCGTCCAGCCACAGCGTGAACAGGGCGCGGCGTGCCTCGTCGGGCCACACGATGGAAGAGGCAGAGGCAGGCGATGTGGGCATGAAGCGGCGCGGCAAGTGGGGGAGCGAGAGCAGAGGGCATCGGAAGCGAAGGAGGCCCCTCGCTGATAATCGATTCTACAAATCGCCTCAGCTCCCCATTGCACTTCGTTTCATCACATCGCCGCGCTCTTGTAGGCTGCCTCGCCGCTGGCTGGCTGGTGGCTTCAGCCCAGACCCGACCGCCGGTGATCGTGGAGGCTGCCGAGATCCGCGCCCGGCCTGACCTGGACATGGTGGCCGAAGGCGACGCGGTGTTTCGCCAAGGCAAGATCGAGATCCGCGCCCAGCGCCTGAGCTACGACCAGCCGGGCGACCTGGCACGCGCGCAGGGCCAGGTCAGCATCACACGCGACGGCAACCGCTACAGCGGCCCCGAGCTGCAGCTGCAGGTGCAGCGCTTCGAGGGTTACTTCAGCAACCCAACCTACTTCTTCTCGCGCACCCAGGCCGGGGGCGATGCCGAACGCATCGACTTCCTGGGCGAAGACCTGGCCGTCGCCAGCGGCGCCACCTACACCAGCTGCCCCCGCGACGGCCCGGACGACCCGGCTTGGCTGCTGTCGACCCGCCGCGTGAAGATGGACTTCGCCAACAACGAAGGCATCGCCGAAGGCGCGGTGCTGCGGTTCTACGGCGTGCCCATCCTGGCTGCGCCGGTGCTGAGTTTTCCGCTCACCGATGCGCGCAAATCGGGCTGGCTGCCGCCCACCCTCGGGCTCGACAACAAAAGCGGCCTGCTGCTGTCGGTGCCCTACTACTGGAACATCGCGCCCAACCGCGACGCCACGCTCACACCCACCGTCATCGCCAAACGCGGTGTTGGCCTGGGCACCGAGTTCCGCTACCTGGAGCCAAACCATGAAGGCACGCTCAACCTCAACACGCTGGCCAACGACCGGTTGACCGGGCGCTCACGCGGCTCGCTGGGCCTCGCGCAGGAGGGTTCGCTGCCTGGCCACGGTTTCTACCGCGTCCATGTCGCACGCGTCTCCGACGACGACTACTGGAAAGACTTCCCCAGCGAAATCCCCAGCCTCACACCCCGCCTGCTGGGCGCCGACCTGCGGGCCGACAAGCCGGTGTACGGCGACTGGCGCAGCTACGCCCGCGTGCTGCGCTGGCAGCTGCTGCAAGACACCAGCAACCCGATCAACCAGGCGCCCTACGACCGGCTGCCGCAGATCGGCGTGCGTGGCTCGCAGCGCTTGTTCGGCGGGCTCGAGTTCGGGCTCGAAACCGAGTTCAACCGCTTCACCAACCCCGACGGCAACCTGCAACCCTCGCGCATGACGGGCTCGCGGTTGCACGCGCTGGGCTCGCTGAGCTGGCCTTATGTGACACCGGGTTGGTCATTGACCCCGAAGCTGTCGGTGAACGCGGCCTCGTATTCGGTCGACCAGCCGCTGACCCGCGGTGAACGGGCCGGTCGCACCCAGTTCGGCCGCTCCATCCCGAGCTTCAGCCTCGACAGCGCCTGGGTGCTGGAGCGCGACACGCAGTGGTCGGGCCGGGCCATGCGCCAGACGCTGGAACCACGCCTTCTCTACGTCAAAACCCCCTACAGCGACCAAGGCGGCCTGCCCAGCTTCGACTCGGCGGGCAAAGACTTCAACTTCGATTCGATCTACACCGACAACGCCTTCTCCGGCATCGACCAGGTGTCCGACGCCCACCAGGTGACCGCCGGCGTGACCACCCGCGTGCTCGATGCGAACACCGGTGCCGAAGCGCTGCGCCTGGGCATCGCACAGCGGTTTCTGTTGGACGACCAGCGCATCACGCCCGATGGCGTGCCATTCACCCAGCGGGTGTCCGACCTGCTGCTGCTGGGATCCAGCACCTTGTCTTCAAAGTGGAAGCTCGACGCCGGCTTGCAATACAGCCCCGACATCCAGCGCACCGTGCGCTCCATCTTGGGCGCGCGCTACTCGCCCGGCCCCTACCGCACCCTCAACGTGGCTTACCGCTTCAAGCGCGAAGAAAGCGAACAGGTGGAACTCGGCTGGCAATGGCCGCTTTACGGCCGCCCACGAGACACCCAACGTGGCAACGGCAACACCTGCTCCAGCGCCTGGTACACCGTGGGCCGGGTCAGCTACAGCCTGCGCGACAGCCGCGTCACCGATTCGGTGCTGGGCCTCGAATACGACGGCGGCTGCTGGATCGGCCGCCTGGTGGCCAAGCGCCTGTCGACCAGTCAGGTCGAAGCCACCACCCAGTTGGGCTTCGAAATCGAGTTTGTGGGCTTGTCGCGCCTGGGAACCAACCCGCTGAGGGTCTTGAAGGACAATGTGCCCGGCTACCGCATGCTGCGTGACAACAACTCCCTGGACGGCAACGGGCCCACCGCCCCCTGAACACCCCATGACTCTGATCCGTTCCTGGCCCCGCATCGCCTTGTTGTCGCTCCTGCTGGCAAGCGCCTACCCGATCGTCACCGCACAGCCACGCGCCAGCGCCCCCCGCACGGCCGACTACATCGTGGCCATCGTCAACCAAGAGCTGGTCACCAACGGCGAGTTGCAGTTGCGGCTCGACCAGGTGCGCGAAAACGCGCGCCGCGCCAACGCCCAGTTGCCGCCCGCCGATGTGCTGCGCCAGCAGGTGCTAGACGCACTGATCGACGAGCGTGTGCAGATCACCTACGCCCGCGACGGCGGCCAACGCCTCGACGACGCCGAAATCGAGCGCGCCGTGGGCAACGTGGCGGCGCAAAACCAGCTCACCCCCGCCCAGTTGCGCGAGCGGCTGAAGCGCGAAGGGGTCGACTACCTGCGCTTTCGCAACAACGTGCGTGACCAGCTGCTGCTGGAGCGCACCCGAGAACGGGAGGTGCAGGCGCGCATCCGCATCACCGATCTCGAAATCGAGAACTGGCTGGACAAACAGCGCACCGAAGCCGGTGCCACAACCGAATACAACATCGCGCAGGTGGTGGTGACGGTGCCCGAAGGCGCCAGCGAGCGCGCTGGGGCCGAGCGGCGCGCGCGCGCCGATGCCGCGCTCGCCCGAATCCGCCGGGGCGAGGCCTTCGACGCGGTGGCCCGAGAGGCTTCCGAAGACACCAACCGCGCCAAGGGCGGCGAAATTGGCTCGCGCCCGGCCAACCGCCTGCCCGACATCTTTGTCGACGCGGTGCGCCCTCTCAAGGCCGGCGAGGTGTCGCCCACCCTGCTGCGCACCGGCGCAGGCTTTCACATCCTCAAACTGGTCGAGCGCAGCGACGCCGGTGCCTTCTCGATCAACCAGACCCGCGCGCGCCACATCCTGCTGCGCCCCTCCGCGCAGCTGAGCCAGCAGGCGGCCGCCGCCCGGCTGGTCGAGTTCAAGCGGCAAATTGCCAGCGGAGCCCGCAGCTTCGACCAGCTCGCACGCGACAACTCCGAAGACGGCAGCGCCCCGCAAGGCGGCGACCTGGGCTGGGTGTCACCCGGCAGCTTCGTGCCCGAGTTCGAGGAGGCGATGAACGCGCTGGCCATCAACGGGCTGTCCGACCCCGTGGTGTCGCGCTTCGGCGTGCACCTGATCCAGGTGATCGAACGCCGCAAGACGGCGCTTGACGCCAAACAACAGCGCGACCAGGCCCGCACCGCCCTGCGCGAGCAGAAGTTCGAAGAGGCCTACGCCGAGTGGGTGCGCGACCTGCGGGCGCGCGCGTACGTGGAGATGCGCGAGCCGCCGCAGTGATGCGATGGCTGTGAAACTGCGAGCCCGAGCGCCCGGCCGCCCGAAGCCGGGCGAGGCCCCCGCGGGGGGCCGCTCGACGTACCCGACGAGCGGGGGGCACCACCACCCGCGCAAGCGCTTCGGCCAGCACTTTCTGGCTGACCAAGCCATCCTCGGCGCCATCATTGACGTGATCGACCCGCAGCCAGGGCAAGCCCTGGTGGAGATCGGTCCTGGCCTCGGCGCCATGACCAACCCGCTGGTGGCGCGCTGCGAGCGGCTCACCGTCATCGAACTCGACCGCGACCTGGCCACCCGGCTGCGAAAGCGACCCGAGCTGAACGTGGTCGAGTCCGATGTATTGCGGGTCGACTTCGCCGCGCTGGCCGCCCAGGCGGGCCAGAAGCTGCGGGTGGTGGGCAACCTGCCCTACAACATCTCCACCCCCATCCTGTTCCACCTGCTCGAAGCCGTCGACCACGTGGCCGACCAGCACTTCATGCTGCAAAAGGAAGTGGTCGACCGCATGGCCGCCTCGCCCGGCAACAAAGACTACGGCCGCCTGACGGTGATGCTTCAGTGGCGCTACGCCGTCAAATCGGTGCTCGACGTGCCGCCCGAATCCTTCGACCCGCCGCCGCGTGTCGACTCTGCCGTGGTGCGCATGCAGCCTCTGCCCTTGCCAGCGGGCATCAACGCGGCGCTGCTCGGCGAACTGGTCACCGTGGCCTTCTCGCAGCGCCGCAAGATCTTGCGCAACACCCTCGGCCGCTGGCTGGACGAGCGTGCTTTCAGCGGCCACTTCGACACCCAGCGCCGCGCCGAAGAAGTGCCTGTGGCCGAGTACCTGGCCCTGGTGCGATCGTTGGCCCCGTGAGGCCATGAAAAAGGGCAGCCGAGGCTGCCCTTGTTTCAATGCATCAGATCAACTCAAGCGGCGGTGAGCCACATCGAGGTGTCAAACGCGCTGCTCATCATCGGCATGTTCATGCCGAAACTCGCATTTGCTGCACTCTTGGCCGCCACCTTGGCGGGTTTTTCGCTTGCAACGCTTGGGGCCGTTTCCGTAGCCCGCTCCCATGACCCTTGTTCTTGGGAGCGGGCTACTGAAAAGAATAGAAGCACCTGAATTGGATTTTCCGTTCGGCCCAAAAATCGGCCGCGTCTCGGAACACATCGAGCAACTGCTCGCGTGCCTCACGGTCAAATCGCGGGTTGTCGGGCAACTGCTCCAACACCACCACAAAGCCCGGCTGTGCGCCCGACTTGTGCACCAGGTCGGTCATGCAGTCGTAGAGGGCATCGAGGTTTTTGCCAAAGTGAGACGGGAACAGGAAGGATTCGGCAATCGCCTCCATCACGTCTTGCTTGGTCTGGGCGTTGGTCAGGTTGGCGTAGAGGAAATGCTGACCCGCGCCCTGCGCGGCCTCATGCAATTCATCGACGCGGTAGGCGCGTATCGACTGGACAATGTTTGGACGGACTGTCTGCAAAAGCATGGTCGCGTTCCTCCTTAGGTATCAAAAACAAAAACTTTGGCACTCACTGCACGATGCGGCGGAAGCTCGCGTAGTGGTCGCTCGTATAAAAGCAGGCCTCGGGCGCGGTGGGCTGTTGGCCCCCACACACGATGCGGCGCGCCCCACGGTCGCGCGATCCTGGTGTCTTGACGGTGTACTCACGGTAGTGGCCACGAGCTTTCGCCGGGAGCAGCCGCTCGCGGTTACCGAAGCGACTGCCGTCTTTGGTGTAAGGGAAGGGCCCACCGGCACGGATCAGGCGCTCAGTGGTTTGGGCTTCGCTCGGCAGGCTGGCCAGCGCAATCGAATCCAACTGCGCCTGCGGCGCCTTGGCAATGGCGCCATTGCCAAAAACTGCGGTCAAAGCCAGAACGATAGCCAGCCCCGACTTGCAAAGGGGTTGCCACGCAGGCTGCCGACCGAGGAGAAACACGGGATGTCCCTGAAATACGAAGCCGCGATGGTATCGAATCGGCCGAGAAAGCTCAAGCCGCTGCCTCAATTTGGGGCAGCGACCTCGGGATGGTAGTGAGCGCAAACAAACTCTACGGCCTTTGAAAAATGGCCTCTTCACACCAACAAAGCGCTTATCTGAGACTCAAAAGAGTTGTGACCCCGTTGTCACATGCCCGTGCGCCAACCTGGGCCTTCTGGCCTTGGGCTTCAGCGCACCGCGTTGGCGTCGGCCACCGTCAGGGCCGTCATGTTGACGATACGGCGCACCGTGGTGGACGGCGTCAAGATGTGCACCGGCTTGGCCGCCCCCAGCAGAACCGGGCCGATGGCGATGCCGCCGCCGGCCGCCGTTTTGAGCAGGTTGTAGCTGATGTTGGCGGCGTCGATGTTGGGCATGACCAGCAGGTTGGCCTCGCCGCTCAAGGTGCTGCTGGGCATCAGCTGGGTGCGGTAGGCGGCATCGAGCGCGGCGTCGCCGTGCATCTCTCCGTCGACTTCGAGCCAGGGAGCTTGCTCTTGCAGCAGGGCCAGCGTTTCGCGCATCTTGAGCGCCGAAGGCTGGTTGCTGGAGCCGAAGCTGCTGTGCGACAACAAGGCCGCCTTGGGCAGCAGGCCAAAACGTTTCATCTCTTCGGCTGCCATCACGGTGATCTCGGCCAGTTGCTGTGCCGTCGGGTCGTAGTTGACGTGGGTGTCGACCAGCATCACCTGGCGGCCAGGCAGGATCAGCCCGTTCATGCAGGCGTAGGTTTTGGCGCCCTTTCGCAGGCCGATCACCTGGTCGATGTAGTGCAGGTGCAAGGCGGTGGTGGCCCAGGTGCCGCACAGCAGGCCGTCGACCTCGCCCTTGTGCAGCAACATCGCGCCGATCAGCGTGAGGCGGCGGCGCATCTCGATCTTGGCGTATTGCGCCGTCACGCCTTTGCGCGCGTTCATGCGGTGATACGTTTGCCAGTAGTCGCGGTAACGGTCGTCTTGTTCGACGTTGACGAGGTCGTAGTCGCGCCCGGCTTGCAGACGCAGGCCGAACTTCTCGCAGCGTTGTGCGATGACAGCCGGGCGGCCGATCAGGGTGGGCCGCGCCAGCCCCTCGTCAACCACCACCTGCACCGCGCGCAAGATGCGCTCTTCTTCACCTTCGGCGTAGGCCACGCGCTTGTTCTTGGCGCCCTTGGCCAGCGTGAAGATCGGCTTCATCGTGGTGCCCGAGGCGTAGACGAAGCTTTGCAGCTTCTCGCGGTAGGCATCCAGGTCTTGGATCGGGCGGGTGGCCACGCCCGACTCGGCGGCGGCCTTGGCCACCGCGGGCGCAATCTTCATCATCAGCCGCGGGTCAAACGGCTTGGGGATCAGGTACTCGGGGCCAAAACTGAGGTTGACCCCCGCGTAGGCCGCGGCCACCACATCGTTTTGCTCGACCTGGGCCAGCTCGGCGATCGCATGCACAGAAGCAATCTCCATTTCGGCCGTGATGGTGGTCGCGCCGCTGTCGAGGGCGCCGCGAAAGATGTACGGGAAACACAGGACGTTGTTGACCTGGTTCGGGTAGTCGGTGCGGCCGGTGGCGATGATGGCGTCGCTGCGCACCTCTTTCACGTCTTCGGGCAGGATCTCGGGCGTCGGGTTGGCCAGCGCCAGGATCACCGGGTTGGCGGCCATCTTGGCCACCATGTCCTTCTTCAGCACGCCGCCGGCCGACAACCCCAGAAAAATGTCGGCATCAACAATGGCCTCGCCCAGCGAGCGCTGCGAGGTCTTTTGAGCGAAGACGATCTTGTCTTCATCCATCAGTTCGGTGCGGCCCTCATAGACCACGCCCGCGAGGTCGGTCACCCAGATGTTGTGGCGCGGCAGGCCCAGCTTGACGAGCAGGCTCAGGCAGGCCAGCGCCGCAGCGCCCGCCCCCGACGACACCAGCTTCACCTCGGTGATCTTTTTGCCCGTGACTTTGAGCGCATTGAGCACTGCCGCACCGACCACGATGGCCGTGCCGTGCTGGTCGTCATGAAACACCGGAATCTTCATGCGGCTGCGCAACGCGCGCTCCACATAAAAACAATCGGGCGCCTTGATGTCTTCCAGGTTGATGCCGCCGAAGGTGGGCTCGAGCGCGGCAATCAAGTCGATCAACTTGTCGAGGTTCTTTTCGTTGACTTCGATGTCGAACACATCGATGCCGGCGAACTTCTTGAAGAGAACGCCCTTGCCTTCCATCACCGGCTTGGCCGCCAAGGGGCCGATGTCGCCGAGCCCGAGCACCGCGGTGCCATTGGTGATGACGGCCACCAGGTTGCCACGCGAGGTGTACTTGAACGCGTTGGCCGGGTCGGCCACGATTTCTTCGCAGGCGAAGGCCACGCCAGGTGAGTAAGCCAGCGCCAGATCACGCTGGTTGACCAGCTGCTTGGTGGCCGCGATGGCCACTTTGCCGGGGGTCGGGAACTCGTGGTACTCAAGTGCGGCGCGGCGCAACTCGGCGCGCTTTTCTTCTGAGGAGCTCATGGCGGTGTCTCGTTGTGTGGCCTGCGCAATCTGCGCAACGGGGTCGGGCATTGTAGGAGTGCACCCCGCGCCGGGATGCGCGTAATTGCGTATCGCACCCCCGGCGGCCTCCGCAATACTGGCAAGCGTTGACCCCCACGCCGATGCCCACCCCCACTGCACCCTCCACCGAACCTTCCAATGCAAGCACCCCGCGGCCGCGCCGCTGGCGCAGAGCGCTGCTGTGGGGCGCGCTGGTGGGCCTGCTGCTGGTGGCGCAATCGCTACTGGTGTGGTTGACGCTCGATTACGAGAGCAACCGTGCGCAAGAGCAGGTCGACGCTGCGGCGGCCGTGTCCGTCGGTGACCTCAAACAAGCCCTCGGGCGCGACGTGCAAAGCCTGCAAGCGCTGACCTGGAACGCGGCGCCGATTCCGCAGTGGCGCGCCGACGCCTCCGACCTGCTGCGTGCACGCCGCGAGCTGCTGCGCGTGGAGCGGCGCGACGCCGGCATGCGCGTCGAGTCCGCGGTGAGCTCGCCATTCCACGCGCAAATCTTCACGCAGATTCCGCGCGACAGCATGGAGTTCGAAGCCCAGGTGGCCTGCGCCAATGCACGCCGCCAAGGCAGCCCGTCGTACTCGCGCAGCTACTTCGTGCCACTTGCCGCCGGCATGGGGCAAGAGGTGGTCGATGTGTGCTTGCCCTCGCAGGTGGCAGGCGAAACCACTGGCTACGTCGTGGCCACCTTCTCGCTCGCGCAGTTGCTCGACGAGGTGGTGACGGCCGAGGTCACGCGCGCGCACGAGCTCTCGTTTGTCGAAGGTGACGGCACCCGCCTCGCGCGCGCCGGCCTGCCGCGCGGGCTCGGTGTGTTCCGCGCCAACCGCGTGCTCGACCTGCCCGGCCTCACGCTGCAGCTGCGCGTGGACAGCGGCACCGGCGGCCCGCGCCTGATCCCCAACCTGACCATCGCATTGGTGCTGAGCCTGTCGCTCGCGCTCGGTGTGGTGGTGTGGCTGCTGGCGCGCGACGTGCGCCGCCGCGCACTGGCTGAAAACGCACTGGCCGATGCACTCGCCACACGCCGCGCGATGGAAGACTCGCTCGTCACCGGCCTGCGCGCGCGCGACCTGCAGGGCCGCATCACCTACGTCAACCCGGCGTTTTGCAGCATGGTCGGCTTCTCGGCCACCGAGCTGATTGGCGAGGCCAGCCCGCCCTACTGGCCGCCCGAACGGGTGCAGGAATATGCCGCCCGCCAGCAGGTGCGCCTGACCGGCTCGCCGCCACCGCGCGAAGGCTATGAGACCACCTTCATGCGGCGCAATGGCGAACGTTTCCCGGCGATGATTTTCGAAGCCCCCCTGGTCGACGGCCACGGCCAACACACCGGCTGGATGAGCACCGCGCTCGACGTGAGCGCGCAGCGCCGCGTCGAAGAACTCTCGCGCCAGCAGCAAGAGCGCTTGCAAGCCACTGCGCGCCTGGCCACGGTGGGCGAGATGGCCTCGCTGCTGAGCCACGAGCTCAACCAGCCACTGGCCGCCATTGCCAGCTACGCCACCGGCTCGCTCAACCTGATGAACGACGAGCGCGACGCCGCCTCTGCCGAGACCCGCGGCCTGTTGCGCCAGGCCGCGCAGCGCATTGCCGAGCAGGCCGAACGTGCAGGCCGGGTGATCAAGAGCGTGCACGACTTCGTGCGCCGCCGCGAGCAGGCGCGCGAGGCCATTCGTGTCGACGAACTGATTGATTCGGTGTTGCCGCTGGTGCGCCTGCAAGCGCGCAAGAGCGGCACTCGCATCGAGCTCGACCTGCCAAAGCCGCTGCCGCGTGTGGTGTGCGACCGCACCATGCTCGAACAGGTGTTGCTCAACCTCACGCGCAATGGCATCCAGGCCATGGAAACCACCACGCCGTTGCCAAAGCGCGAGCTGATCATCCGCGTGCGCCAGACCCACGAACGCTGGGTCACCTTCGCCGTAATTGACAACGGCCGCGGCGTGCCGCCCGACGTGGCGCAGCGCCTGTTCACGCCCTTCTTCACCACCCGTGCCGAAGGCATGGGCCTGGGCTTGAGCCTGAGCCGCACGGTGATCGAACAACACGGCGGCGTGCTCGACTTCCAGAACCTGCCCGGCCCCGCCGGCAGCGCGCGCCCGGCGGGTGCCGAGTTTCGCTTCACCTTGCCTGCGGCGGCGTCATCGCATACAAGCGGGGGAGCCACACTCCCGCGCGCAACGCCGCAAGCCCTGCCATGACCCCTCACACCACCTTGCAGCTGGGCCTGCCCATGGTCTACCTGGTCGACGACGAAGACGTGGTGCGCGACGCCCTGGCCTGGCTGCTGCGCTCACGCCGGCTGCTGTCAGAAGGGTTTGCCAGCGCCGAAGCCTTCGAGGCCATGCTCGACTCGCGACTCGCCGCCCCTCGCGCCGGCAACCCCGGCCTCTGGCCGGTGGCGCCGAGCTGCCTGCTGCTCGACGTGCGCATGCCCGGCACCAGCGGCCTGGTGCTGTTCGACCGTTTGGTCGAGCGCCAGCTGCTCGGGGTATTGCCGGTGATCTTTCTGACCGGCCATGGCGACGTGCCCACCGCAGTGGCGGCGGTCAAACGGGGCGCCTTCGACTTCGTCGAAAAACCGTTCTCCGACAACGCCCTGGTCGACCGGGTGGAGCAGGCGTTGGAGATCAGCGCCCAGACCCTGCTGCGCCAGCGCGACGAACAAGGTGTGCGCCGCCGCCTGGCCGAGCTGACCGAGCGCGAGCGCGACGTGATGCAGTGTGTGATCGACGGCCTGTCCAACAAACTGATCGCCGACCAGCTCAACATCAGCGTGCGCACGGTCGAAGTGCACCGTGCGCGGGTGTTCGAGAAGATGGACGTGAAGTCGGCGGTCGAGCTGGCCAACCTGATGCGTGGCGCCTGACACGCCTGAGGGCGCAGTGCCGCCGATAATCCGCCTCCACATGGAAGCTCTCGGCGAATTCGACCTCATCGGCAAGTACTTCACCCGCCCCGTCAAGCACGCCGTGCTGGGCATCGGTGACGACTGCGCGCTGCTGCAACCCGCGCCCGGCATGCAGCTCGCCGTCAGCAGCGACATGCTGGTCGAGGGCCGGCACTTTCTCTCCACCGTGTCACCGCAGCGCCTGGGCCACAAGGCGCTGGCGGTCAACCTCTCCGACCTCGCGGCCTGCGGGGCGCGGCCGATCGCCTTCAGTCTGGCGCTGGCGCTGCCGCGCGCCGATGAAAGCTTTTTCGCCGGTTTTGCGCAGGGGCTCTTCGCGCTGGCCGATGAACATGGCTGCGAGCTGGTGGGCGGCGATACCACCCAAGGCCCGCTCAACATCTGCATAACCGTGTTCGGTGAAGTGCCGCCTGGCCAGGCCTTGTTGCGCTCGGGCGCGCGCGCGGGAGACGACCTTTACGTGAGTGGCCAGGTCGGGGACGCCCGGCTGGCGCTGGAATGTTTTCGCGGCAACGTGGCCTTGCGTGGGGATGCCTTCGAGCAGGTGCGTGTGGTGATGGAGCTGCCGCAGCCACGGGTGGCCTTGGGCCAGGCACTGCGCGGCGTGGCCAGCAGCGCGATCGATGTGTCCGACGGGCTGTTGGGCGATCTGGCCCACATCCTCAAACGCTCTGCCGTGGGGGCCACGGTCGATGTCGATGCAGTGCCGCGCAGCGCCGTGCTCGCCTCGCAGCCCACCGCGCTGCAGCGCGAATGCACGCTCGCCGGCGGCGACGACTACGAGCTGCTGTTCACCGCCCCACCCGCACTCGCCGACGCGGTACAAGCCGCAGCGCGGCGCGGCGGTGTGGCGGCCACCCGGATCGGCCGCATCAACACCACACCCGGCCTCCTCCTGGTCGATGCGCAAGGCGACAGCGTGCCCCACAGCTTCGGCTCTTTTGATCACTTCAAGTCATGACCACTACGCCAACTGAGCAGCCCTTGCACCCGCCGCTGCGCGTGGCGCCGCTCAAACCCACGGCGCGCTTCATGTTCCGCCACCCGGCGCATGTGATCGCGCTCGGTTTTGGCAGCGGGCTCTCGCCCATCGCCCCTGGCACGGTCGGCACGCTGTGGGCCTGGCTCGCGTTTCTGGTAATGCAGCCCCACCTGAGCGATCTGCACTGGGCCATCGTGCTCGCTGTGGGCAGCCTGATCGGCTGGTGGGCCTGCACCGTCACCGCGCGCCACCTGTTCACCGCCGACCCCGGCGCCATCGTGTGGGACGAAATCATCGCCTTCTGGGCCGTGCTGTGGCTGGCCATGCCGATGGGCCTGTGGGGGCAGGTGTGGGCCTTCGCCTTGTTCCGCTTTTTTGACGCCGTCAAACCCGGCCCGGTGGGCTGGGCCGACGGGCTGTTCAAGGGCCGGCGCGGCGAGCCCGTGGGTTGGGCGCAGGGGTTTGGCATCTTGTTCGACGACTACATCGCGGCCTTGTGCACGCTGCTCGTCATGGCCTTGTGGAGGTGGTTCTGATGCATGCCTTGTCACGCTGGGACGCACAAATCGAAACGCTGGCGCACATGCTGCGCGAGCGTGGCCTGCTGCTCGTCACCGCCGAGTCGTGCACCGGCGGGCTGATCGCCGCCGCCTGCACCTCGGTCGCCGGCTCCAGCGACTGGTTCGAGCGAGGCATCGTCAGCTACTCCAACGAAGCCAAGACCGAGCTGCTGGGTGTGCCTGCGGCGTTGATCACCAAACACGGTGCGGTCAGCGCCGAGGTGGCTCGCGCCATGGCCGAAGGCGCGCTGACCCACTCACCGGCAGACCTGTCACTGGCCGTCACCGGCGTGGCGGGGCCGAGTGGCGGCACGGCGGCAAAACCGGTGGGCACGGTGTGGCTCGCACTGGCACGGCGGGGTGAGCCGGCGCAGGCCACGCTGCTGCAGCTCAAGGGCGACCGGGCCGAGGTGCGCGAGCAGACGGTTGACCGTGCCTTGCAAACAGCGCTGGCTGCTTTAAGGTCGTGAGCCCCGCCCGGCCGCCCCAAGGGCCTCACTCCCGCTTGGGGGGATCGCACGCAGCGCGAAGGGTGCCCCCATGAGCCTTTTACTCGCCACCGACTTTGCACCCGACGTGTTGCAACGTTGGGCCGACGAGCTGAGCGAGTCCTTGCGCGGCGAAACCGTGGTGACACAGCGCTCACCGGCACACGACGCCAGCATCGAGATGGCCCTGGTTGCCAACCCACTGCCCGGTGCCTTGCAGGGCCTGCCCCGCCTGGGTTTCATCCAGTCGATGTGGGCGGGTGTCGACAAGCTGCTGCGCGACGACACCATCCCAAACAACGTGCCGCTGGCCCGCATGGTCGACCCTGCCATGAGCGCCGCCATGGCCGAAACCGCGCTGTGGGCCGTGCTCAGCCTGCAGCGTGATCACTTTGTGTATGCCGCCCAACAACGCGCCGGCGTGTGGCATGCCTTGCCGCAACGGCGGGCCGACGAACTGCGTGTGGCCGTGCTGGGCCTGGGTGAAATGGGCCGCAGCGTGGCGCAGCGCCTGGTGGCCAATGGCTACACGGTGCTGGGCTGGAGCCGGCGTGACGCCTCGTTGCCGGGCGTGGCCTCGTTCACCCGCGACGCGGCGCTGCCGGCGGTGCTTAGCCCTGCCGACATCGTGATCAACCTGCTGCCGCTCACCGCACGCACGCACAGCCTCTTCAACGCCCAGGCTTTCTCGCAGATGAAACCCGGTGCGAGCTTTGTGAACCTGGCGCGCGGCCCGCATGTGGTCGACGCCGACCTGCTCGGCGCGCTGAACCGCAACCACCTGCATCACGCGGTGCTCGACGTGTTCCAGGCCGAGCCGCTGCCCGCGAACCACGCCTTCTGGTCACACCCTCAGGTGACGGTATTGCCCCACGCGGCTGCGCAAACCGATTTGCGCAGTGCCACGCACGTGGCGGTGGCCAACCTGCAAGCCTGGCGCGAAGGCCGGCCGGTGGCACACCTGGTGGACCGGGCGCGCGGGTACTGACGGCCCCTCAGGGCTCGACGCGCGACTACGCCGTCAGCGCAAGCTTGACCGTCTTGCGCGATGGGCCAGTCGACGTGCACTGCACCAGCATCAGCACCAGGCGCTTCAAACCGTCCCAGGCGTCAAGCGGCCAGTCGGGGTGCTTGAGGCCTTTGGCGAGGCCATCACAGATTTTCGCCGCTTCGACCAGCTGCGCCATCGCGTTGTCGGTGAGCAGCGGCACGGCGCGTTCGAACAAGCGCTCCTTGGCGCCCCACACCCGCGCTTCACGCAGCGCCATCGGCAAGGGCTTGCCTTGGTGGATGGCGTCTTTCACGCGCTTGAGCGACAAGATGTCGTTGGCCAGTGTCCAGTGCACCAGCACCGCCGCTTCGCCTTCGGCCTGCAGGCCGTCGAGCATGCGCAGCGCACGCGCGGTCTGGCCAGCGAGCACGGCCTCGCCGAGCTTGAACACGTCGTAGCGGGCCACGTTGAGCACCGCCGCTTCGATCTGCTCGAAGCCGATTTCACCGGCCGGGTACAGCAGGGCCA
>JBBRFR010000018.1:0-20894 GCA_038241485.1 Burkholderiales bacterium | reverse complement strand
CCTCATGAAGAAGGCTTGCGGAAGCTCCAGGCGCGCCTCGTCGAGATGGAGGAAATAGCGGTCGTACAGCGTCTGCAGGCCGAGGTAGTCGAACTGCAAATCACGGTCGGCCTTGAGGGCGGCACCCAGCTTGGCGAGGTCGTACTGCATCAGTTTTTCGTCGAGCAGCTCGGCTTGCACACCCTTCTTGATGAAACCCGGGAAGTACTCGGCGTAGCGGGTGTGCATCTCGGCGTGCAGCAGCTCTTCGCCGATGATTTCCTTGCGGATGGTGTGCAGCAGCAGGCGGGCCGTGGCGCGGGTGTAGCCAGGATCCTTCTCGATCAGGGTGCGGGCGGCCAGGATGGCAGCCTTGTGCACTTCATCGATGGGCACGCCGTCATACAGGTTGCGCTTGGTTTCGGCCAAGATGGGGTCGGGCTTCACGTCGGCGCCCAGGTCGGCGCAGGCCGACTCCACCAGGGTCGTCAGGCGGGCCATGTCCAGTGGCACACGCTGGCCACGGTCGGTGACCATCAGCGAGGGCTCGACCGCCACTGCCGGCAGCCCGTGCTTGGCACGCTCTTGTGAACGGCGCTCGCGGTAGAGCACGTAGGCGCGCGCCACTTCGTGGTGACCCCCGCGCATCAGGCCGAGCTCAACATGGTCTTGCACGTCTTCAATGTGGAAGGTGCCACCACCCGGGCGCGAGCGCAGCAGGGCGCGCACCACCGACTCAGTCAGCCCATCGACCGTCTCGCGCACGCTGGCCGACGCCGCGCCCTGGGTGCCGTGCACCGCCAGGAACGCTTTCATCAAGGCCACGGCAATCTTGTTGGGCTCGAAGGACACCACCGCGCCGTTGCGGCGAATGATCTGGTAGCCCTGGTAAGCCGACGCGGCCGCGCCGGCCGGTGCCGTGCCGGTACGCGGTGCAGGTTGCGCAGCGGCGGTGGAAGAGGAGACGGTTTGCATGGTGTTCCCTGTCGTCATGTCAATCAGCAGTTGGTGTCAATCTCACGTGTTCAGTGAGGGCTCTGCGGCCTCAGCAGCAAAAGCTGCAGCCGACCCAGGCGAACCTGGGGCGGGTGAACGTCGAGTGAGAACGGTGAGGCGCCGGAACTGGCGCCTTGCATTTCTTGCCCATCAGAAGAACGCCGCCGCTTTGCGCGGGCAACCCAGAAAACGGGGCGCTGGTCTTGGGCATGGAAGGTGTGTTTCTGAGTCAGGAGGATAACACGAAGGGACACTATATCTGGGGGTGAAACGGGTATCAAGCACTAGGTATAGCGTCTTACCCTAGTTTGTGGATAAGGCTGTTGATGTCTTGTGCAGGGGTGGTGGATGCGCTCAGTGCGTGCCGCTGTCGCATGCGGCGCGCAGGGCACGCGGGCCTTGGCATGCAGGCTGATTTGCACTTGCAACGCGCATGGATCAAGGCATTGCGCCTTGAAAACTCAGCCTGCGCCTTGAACGCCTTCGGGAAAGTACCGACTGGGCCAGCCGAGCAACAACATGAGCCGGCGCCATTCAAAGCCAGGCCCAGGGTCGAGCTTGCGGCCGGGCGCAACGTGTTCATGGCCCACCACGTTTTGCAAGGGGTAGAGCATGGCCAGTTGCTTCAACAGCGCGGCCAGCACGTCGTACTGCACCATGTCGAAGGTCTCGCCTTCCAGCCCTTCGAGCTCGATGCCGATGGCGTAGTCGTTGCAGTTCTCGCGCCCCCGCCACGTGGAGCGGCCGGCATGCCAGGCGCGCTGGTCGCACGAGACGAACTGCAGCAACTCACCATCACGCCGCACCACAAAATGGGCCGACACCTGCAAGCCGCGAATCTCGCCGTAGTAAGAGTGCGCGTCCCAGTCGAGCCGGTTGGTGAAAAGCCGCTCGATGGCGTCGCCACCGTACTGCCCTGGGGGCAAGCTGATGGAGTGGATCACCACCAGGTCGACCATCACCCCCGCCGGGCGGGGCCCGAAGTTGGGCGAAGGGCAGGCGCGCGCCGCGCTCAGCCAGCCCGCGTCAGCCGGGCCCGCTGGGCTCATGTGTCATCGCCACGCTCGGGGTCGACGGGATCCGGGTCGCCGCCCACGTGCACGCCCAGGCGTGCCATGCGGTAGCGCATCTGCCGCAAGGACAGGCTCAGGCTCGCGCCCGCCGCGGTGCGGTTGTAGCGGTAGCGCTCGAGTGCGCGTTCGAGCACATCGCGCTCGACCTGGTCGAGGTAGGCCGCAAGGTCAGTGGGCAAGGGCGCCGGCGTCGGGGCCTGTGCCGGCGCGGGCGCCAGGGGTGTGGCCACCACGACCGGCGGCTCGGCGCCCAATGGCGGCATATCCCCCGTGAGCGCCAGGTCGAGCGCGCCGAGGTCGGCAACATCGATGACTTCTCCGCCGGCAAAGGCCACCGCACGGTGAAGCAGGTTTTCGAGCTCGCGCACATTGCCCGGGAAGCTGTAGCGCCCGAGCAACGCCAGTGCCTCGCGCGTCATACGCGGCGGCGGCGACACGCCAGCATCACGCGAAATGCGATCGAGCACACGGTCGCAGATGGCGGGCAGGTCTTCAAGCCGCTCGCGCAACGGCGGCACGCGGATCTGGATCACGTTGAGCCGGTAATACAAGTCTTGGCGGAAGCGCGCCGCCTGCACCTCGGCGCCCAGATCCTTGTGCGTCGCACTGAGCAGGCGCACATTCACGGCCTGCTCACTGACGGCCCCCACCGGGCGCACCGAACGCTCTTGAATGGCACGCAACAACTTGCTCTGCATGGCCAAGGGCAGGTCGCCGATCTCGTCGAGGAACAGCGTACCGCCGTTGGCCGCCTGGAAAAAACCTTCGCGGTCGTCGGCCGCGCCGGTGAACGCGCCCTTGCGGTAGCCAAAAAACTCGGCCTCCAGCAAGTGCTCGGGAATGGCGCTGCAATTGACCGCGATGAAGGGCTGGCCGGCACGCGGGCTCACCTCGTGGATGGAACGCGCGACCAGCTCCTTGCCGGTGCCCGACTCGCCGTTCACCAACACCGGCGCCATGCTGCGCGCCACTTTGTCGACCAGGGCGCGCACCTGCAGCATGGCGCCCGACTGGCCGGCCATGCGGTTCATGGCCTGGCTGATGGCCACCGCCGGCGGCGTGGCCACGACCTCAGACACCACGCGCTGCGGTGGCGCACCGCTTTCCGAAGGCAGGCTCGACGGCACGATGGTCGGCACCGTCGACGCAACGCGCCCCAGGGCCGAGGCCACCACCGCGCGGAACTGTTTCAGGTCGACCGGCTTGGTGAGGTAGTCGTAGGCACCGGCCTTCAGCGCCTCGACGGCGTTTTCAGCCGAACCGTAGGCGGTGATCACAATGGCTTTTTCGCGCCGACCGGTTTCTTCAAGCCGGCGCAGCAGCTCGAGGCCGGTGCCGTCGGGCAGGCGCATGTCGGTGATCACGGCGCTGTAGGTGCGGTCTTTGAGGTGCAACAAGGCGTCTTCGACGGTGCCCGCCGTCTCCACGTCATACCCCTCGCGCAGCAGCGTCAGCTCATAGAGCGTGCGCAAATCGGGTTCGTCGTCGACGACCAGCAAGCTGAAGTGCGAAGGTGAGGTCATGACCACCCCTCGTCGAACGAGTACGTCCGCCGATCCCCAAAGGGGATTCGGGCCGGCTTGGGAGCGGCCCGGCGCTCGGCCCGTGCGATGCTGGTTGGCACAAGTTGTCTCATGAGGTGAGGTGAAGTCGGGCTTCGGTGGCCTCGTTTGCCGGCAGAGCTTGGCGGCGCATCGCGACCGAAAACTCGTTGCGGTTGGGCTCGGCGGCACTGCGCAGCCGGTAGTCGATGCGGGCGCCATAACGCTCGCACAGTTCTCGGCAAATATACAGGCCCAAGCCCGTGCCGCGGCTGCGCGTGGAGAAGAAGGGCTCGAACAGGTAGCGCTCGACGTCGGGCGGGATGGGCGCGCCGTCGCTGGCCACGCTCAGCACCGCGTGCGCCTCGTCACGCACCGCCAGCCGCAAGCGCACCGCGCTCGGCACCTTGCTCGCGTGCCGGTAGGCGTTGTCGAGCAGGTTGATCAAGACGCGGCGCAGGTGTTCGCTGTCAAACACCACGCCCACCGGTTCTTCGGGCAAGTCAACCCGCAAGACGCTGTGGTCCCCCAGCGTCATGCCCGTGGTGCGCGCCCATTCCACACACACTGCCGCCACCAAGGCATTGGCTTCGATCGGGCCCATGGCCTGCACGTCGCTCGGGGCGACCTCCATCACGTCATCGACGATGCGTTTGAGGCGCTCGACGTTGTCGGCCACCATGCGGGTGAGTTGGCGCTGCGAGGCGGTGGTGGCGTCTTCGGCCATCAAGGCATTGGCCTGCGAGATGGCCGCCAGCGGGTTGCGAATTTCATGCGCGATGCCGGCCGACACCCGGCCCATGGCGGCGAGTTTTTCCTGCCGCGTGCGCGCCTGCATGCTGCGCACGTCTTCGAGAAACAGCACGCACAGCTCTTCGCTGGCCTGGGGCTCGCGACGGCGGGTGAAACGCATGCGCACACGCAGGGTGCGGGCGGCAGCGCCTTCGAAGTCGAGCAGCACGTCGCGCCCGGCCTCGGGCCAGGAGGCTTCGGCAAACGCGCGCTCCACCGACTTCACCAGGCTGCCCCAGGCCTCCACACCCCGCAATTGAAACGGTGCTTCGCGGCACATGCCTTCGGGTGCCAGCAGGGTGCGCGCCGCTGGGTTGGCCGCACGCACACGCCCACGGCGGTCGACCACCAGCACACCTTCTTGCATCTCTTCGATCACCAGCCGGTTGAGCTGCGCCTGCTGGCGCGCGAGCTCCAGGCTGCCCTTGGCCGTGAGCTCTTCGCGCGCCAGGCGGCCGGCCAGTTCACCGGCCAACAAGGTGATGACAAAAAAGCCACTGCCGGCCAAGCCGGCCTGGGTCATCAGCAAGGTGATGTCACCGCCGGCGAGCACGCCCCAGGAGGCAATCACCAGCAAGGCCAGCGCCACGATGGCAGCCGTGGCCAGTGCCATCAGGCGCGGTGTCAACACACCCGCCATCAGCACCGGCAACACCAGCAAGGCCACGTAGTTCAGGCTGGCCGCCGGCGACAGCAGGTGCAAGGCTGTAAAACAGACAATGTCAACGCCGATGGTGGCCAGCCATTGGGGGCTGCGCAGGCGCGCCAGGGCCTTGGGCGCGGCGCCGCGTCGGTAGCGCGGCAAGGCCCACATGGCCAGCGCCACCGCGGCATAAGCCACGCTCACCAGAATCACCGTCAACGAGGGGCGAACGCCAAACACCCCAGCGAGCACCACGGTGGCGATCAGGGCCACCCCCAGCGCAGCACGTGCAGCGATGAAGGCGCTGTAGATGCGCTGAAACGCCGTCTGCCCCGAGCCGACGATACGGCGTGCCTGGCGGGTCAGAAAGCGCGAGTCGGTGTCAGAGCCCCCTGCGGCCGCCCAGCTGCCGTCGTAGCGCGACTCGTCTTCGGGCGCACGCCCGTCGTCACGCAGCTGGCTGTCCCCATCCACACCGAGCGCGCCGAACCACGATTCATCTGCCGAGCGCGGGCGCAGCTGCTCGGCGGCACGGCGCCTGTCGGTGCCTCGCCGATCCTTGCCGCGCGGTGCGCTGGCCATCAGTCGCTCCGGTCGCGCTCAAAAGCGATGCGATGGGCCTCGCCGCAGAACACACCACCTCGCCCCGGCAAGGCTTCGCTGCGCGGCAGGTGAACGCCACATTGGGAGCAGCTCACCATCTCTTCTTGTTTTTGTTGCGGCGGGCTCGTCGGCTTCTGTGCGGGCGCTGAAGCAGAAGGCTTGCGCAGGCTGCGCATCAACCACAACACCCCCACCACCACAGCGATCAGGATCAGGTACTTCATCTCACGCCTTTCATGCCACCGGCCGCTGCAATAACACTTCAAGGACGAAGCGCGAGCCCGCATAGGCCAACAACAGCAACACTGCCCCCGCGTAGAGGCCCCGAATCGCCCGACGGCCCCGCCAACCCAAGGTTTGACGACCGGCCAGCAGCCCCGCGAACACCAACCAGGCCAGCACCGAAAACACAGACTTGTGGTCCCAGTGCCAGGGATTGGAGAACCACCAACCCAGCAACAAGGTGGCCGACAACAAGGCAAAGCCCGCGGCCACAAACTGAAAGGTCAAGCGCTCCAGGCGCAGCAAGGGCATGCCAGCCCCGCCCTGAACAGTGAGCGACTTGAGCCGCAACTGCCGCTCGGCTTTGTCGAGCATCGCTGCGTGCAGCACGGCTGCACCAAACAGCCCGTATGACGCAATGCCCAGCGCCCAGTGCAAAGGTGCCCAGTTCGATGCGGCCTGTGGCCTGAAATCACCAGGGAAGGCCAGCGCCAGCCCCACCGCCACCATGCCCAGCGCCGCCAGCGTGCGACGCACACCCGGCAGCGGCAACGAGCGGCTCTCGACCGCGTAAACCGCGAGCACCAACCACAAGGTGGCCGACAACGCCGGGGCAAAACCAAAGCGCGCACCAGGCAGCGGGCTGCCCACACCCGCCATGTCGACGACGATGGCCAAGGCATGTGCCAACCAGCCCGCGAACAGCGCGCGGCGTGGCCAGGGGCCGGTGGACTCTTCGCGCAACACGACCGCGGTGGCATAGGCCAACAAAGCCAACACGCTCGGTACCCACAGCGCAAGCATGGCGGATGTGTTGGAGGCCCCCGCGGAGCCCGACGATAAAATCATCGCCACAGTGTACTTTCGCGTGCGCGGTTTCTCGCGCACCGCCCTCCCCCATGGCTTCAGCCCTCACCGACCGTTTGAGTCGCCTCGTCAAGACGATGCGCGGCCAGGCCCGCATCACCGAAAGCAACGTGCAAGACATGTTGCGCGAGGTGCGCATGGCCCTGCTCGAGGCCGACGTGGCCCTGCCGGTGGTGCGCGATTTCATCGCCCGCGTCAAAGAAAAAGCGCTGGGCGCCGAGGTGGTCGGCTCGCTGTCACCCGGCCAGGCGCTGGTGGGCATCGTCAACCGCGAGTTGGCGGCGACGATGGGCGAGGGGGTGTCTGACATCAACCTGGTCGCACAGCCCCCGGTGGTGATCTTGATGGCCGGCTTGCAAGGCGCAGGCAAGACCACCACCACCGCCAAGCTCGCCAAGCACCTGATCGAAAAGCGCAAGAAAAAGGTGCTCACCGTCTCGGCCGACGTGTACCGTCCGGCCGCCATCGAGCAGCTCAAGACGGTGACCAAGCAGGCGGGTGCGGAGTGGTTCCCGTCCACGGCCAATGACAAGCCGGTTGACATCGCCAACGCCGCGCTCGACTACGCCCGCAAGCACTACTTTGATGTGCTGCTGGTCGACACCGCCGGGCGCCTGGCCATCGACGAAGCGCTGATGAAAGAGATCGCCGACCTGCACGCGGCGCTCAAGCCCGTGGAGACGCTCTTCGTCGTCGACGCGATGCAAGGCCAGGACGCGATCAACACCGCCCGCGCCTTCAAGGAAGCCCTGCCACTCACCGGCATCGTGCTCACCAAGACCGACGGCGACTCGCGCGGTGGCGCCGCGCTGTCGGTGCGCCAGATTACCGGTGCGCCGATCAAGTTTGCCGGCGTCAGCGAAAAGATCGACGGCCTGGAAGTCTTCGACGCGCAGCGCCATGCCGGCCGTGTGTTGGGCATGGGCGACATCGTGGCCCTGGTCGAAGAGGTGCAAAAGGGCGTTGACGTTGCTGCAGCGCAAAAACTCGCCGACAAGCTCAAGTCGGGCGACAACTTCGACCTCAACGACTTCCTCTCTCAAATCAGCCAGATGAAGAAGATGGGCGGTCTAGCGGGCCTGATGGACAAACTTCCCGCACAAATGACGGCCAAAGCCGGCAACCTGGGTCAGGCCGACATGGACCGCGCCGAACGCGACGTGCGCCGCATGGAAGGCATCATCAACTCCATGACCCCGCTGGAGCGCCGCAAGCCCGAGCTGCTCAAGGCCACCCGCAAGCGCCGCATTGCCGCCGGCGCCGGGGTTCAGGTGCAAGAGGTCAACCGCCTGCTCAACCAGTTTGACCAGATGCAGGGGATGATGAAGAAGATGAAGGGCGGCGGCCTGATGAAGATGATGAAGCGCATGGGCGGCATGAAGGGCTTGGGCGGGCCCGGTGGCATGCGTTGAACATAGGGTGGGGCGCCACCAGTTGACCTCACCCCCTCGGGCGGGCTATGGTCTGCTTCTGCAGAAACTGGTAGTAAAAAGACATGGAACTGCTGCTGATCGTTGGCGGGCTCGTCGTCGTTGCGGGCTTGGTATGGATGTGGTGGCGGCAACGCGCAACGCGCCAAGACACCTCAAAGCGTGGCAAGGTCAAGGCGGGTGATGGGCTCGACACTTTGATGTCGTGGCACCCGCAAGCCACCCGCATCATGACCACCCCGGAGCGCAAGGCCTATGCCGCACTGCGCGCCGGGTTGCCCGAGCACATCATCCTGGCGCAGGTGCCGCTGGCCCGTTTCCTCAAGGTGCCCACACGCCACTCTTATTCAGAGTGGCTGCGCCGCGTGGGCGTGATGTGTGCTGACCTGGTGGTGTGCGACAGCGTCTCGCAAGTCATTGCGGTGGTGGACATCCGCGCCCCTGAATCGCAAGAGAACGAACGCGCCAGACAACGCCACGCACGTATGGACCGTGTGCTGAAGGCGGCCGACATCCCGCTGCACGTGTGGCGCGAAGACGCCCTGCCCAATGCGGTGGGCGCACGAAACGCCATCCTGAAGATGCCGGTGGATGCGCCGGCCGACGCGGCAACTCCGGCAGGCAGCCCTCTGACGGGCCGCGTACCCGGCATGGCCAAAGAGCCCGTGGCGGCCGCTGTGGTCGAAGACGACGGCTCCGAACAACGCGACCCGCCGTCATCAACCTGGTTCGACGACCTCGACTCCGCCCGCGTGCCGCTGGCCCCCACGCCCATGCCGCCGCGTGGCTCGGGCCCTTCGATCCGCTAGAACCGCGCAGCCTCAGCTCAACAGGGCTTGCGCGAACTCGCGCGCATCAAAGGTCTGTAAGTCTTCGAGCTTCTCACCCACACCGATGAAATAAACCGGGAGGGGCCGCTCGCGGGCGATGGCGGCCAGCACACCGCCCTTGGCCGTGCCGTCAAGCTTGGTGACCACCAGGCCCGTCAGCTGCAACGCGTCGTCAAATGCCTTGACTTGCGACAGCGCGTTCTGGCCGGTGTTGCCATCCACCACCAGCAAGATTTCGTGTGGCGCGCCGGCCTGGGCCTTGCCGATCACACGCTTGATCTTCTTCAGCTCTTCCATCAGGTGGGTCTGCGTGGTGAGGCGGCCCGCGGTGTCGGCAATGACCACATCGCAACCACGTGACTGGCCGGCCACGACCGCATCAAAACTAACGGCCGCCGGGTCCCCACTTTCCTGGCTCACGATCTCGACTTTCGGGCGCGCGGCACCCGGCAGGTCAGCCCGTTCAGCCCACACCGCCAGCTGCTCGCGGGCTGCGGCACGAAAGGTGTCGGCGGCAGCGAGCAACACCTTCTGGCCCCCATCGGCCAGGTGACGCGTGAGCTTGCCGATGCTGGTGGTCTTGCCCGCGCCGTTGACGCCCACGACCATCATCACCATCGGCCGGTGCTCGCCCACTTGCAAGGGCTTCTCCAGCGGCTTGAGCAACTCGGCCACGGCGTCGGCCAGCAAGCCTTTCACCAGGGCGGGGTCGGTGGTGCGCTCCTCTTTGACACGACGTTTCAGGTCGCTGAGCAAGAACTCGGTGGCCTTGACGCCGGCATCGGCCATCAGCAAGGCGGCTTCGAGATCCTCATAGAGCGCGTCGTCTATCTGCGTGCCGGTGAACACACGGGAAATGCTGGAACTCGTCTTGCGCAAACCACCGCGCAACTTGTCGAGCCAGCTGCTGCGCTCCGGCGCGGGCGGTGGTGGGGCCACCACCGCGGCAACAGGTGCTGCCGGGACATCGGGCGCCACGGGTTTTTTTTTGAAGAAGCTGAACATGCGGGTCCGGGTGGAGTGGCGAAGCGAACGCCAGAAAGTGGTGGCTATAATGCGCGGCTCAGGCGCTTTAGCTCAGCCGGTTAGAGCGACGGAATCATAATCCGCAGGTCCGGGGTTCGAATCCCTGAAGCGCCACCAAAATCTGTTCTACCCTGCGGCTCCAGTCTTTTGACTTGGAGCCGTTGTTGTTTGTGGTGCATGCTTGCACCCAATCCTTTCACAGCCACTGGATCTACACCATGTACCGCTGTCTCATTGCCGCCATTGCCACCGTCGCCTTTGCCCTGCCGGCCGCCGCCCAGGTGCAACGCAACTTCCCGCAGAACGCCTTGCGCGGCACCATCACCTTCGGTACGCCGCCGCAGATCCTGCTCAACGGCAAGCCTACACAACTCGCCCCCGGCTCGCGTATCCGCGGTGAAAACAACCTGCTGGTCATGTCGGGCGCGTTGGTCAGCGCCAAGGGCATCGTCAACTACACCATCGACCAATCCGGCCTGGTCAAAGACGTGTGGATCCTGCGCAAGGAAGAGGTCACGATGAAGCCCTGGCCCGAAACGCAGCAGCAGGCGCAGACCTGGCAGTTTGACCCGGCCGCGCAGACCTGGACCAAGCCCTGAGAACGACGCCGCACCATGTCGAACCACTCCAAGAAGGTCTTCATCAAGACTTTCGGCTGCCAGATGAACGAGTACGACTCGGCCAAGATGGCCGATGTGCTCGCCGCCGCCGAAGGGTATGAGCCCACCACCGACGTCGACCAGGCCGACCTGATTCTGTTCAACACCTGCTCGGTGCGCGAAAAGGCGCAAGAGAAGGTCTTCAGCGACCTCGGGCGTGTGAAGCACCTCAAGGCCAAGGGCGTGATGATCGGCGTGGGCGGTTGTGTGGCGAGCCAGGAAGGTGCGGCCATCATCGAGCGCGCACCCTATGTTGACGTGGTGTTCGGCCCGCAAACCCTGCACCGGCTCCCGCAGATGCTGGCGCTGCGCCAACACGAGCGCCGCCCGCAGGTGGACATCAGCTTCCCTGAGATCGAGAAGTTCGATCACCTGCCGGCGGCGCGCGTGGAAGGCGCCACCGCCTTTGTGTCGATCATGGAAGGCTGCTCCAAGTACTGCAGCTACTGCGTGGTGCCCTACACCCGCGGTGAAGAGGTGTCGCGCCCTTTCGACGACGTGCTGGCCGAAGTGGCAGGCCTGGCCGAGCAGGGCGTGAAAGAAGTGACGCTGCTTGGCCAGAACGTTAACGCCTACCGCGGCGCCATGGGTCGCGGTGACAAATCCGGCGATGAGATCGCCGACTTGGCGCTGCTGATCGAATACGTGGCGCAGATCCGCGGCATTGAGCGCATCCGCTACACCACCAGCCACCCGAACGAGTTCACACAGCGCCTGATCGACGTCTACGCGCGCGTGCCACAGCTGGTGAACCACCTGCACCTGCCGGTGCAGCATGGCAGTGACCGCATCCTGATGGCGATGAAGCGCGGCTACACCGCGATGGAATACAAGAGCACGGTGCGCAAACTGCGCGCGGTGCGGCCCGACATCAGCCTGTCCAGCGACTTCATCGTCGGCTTTCCGGGCGAAACCGAAGACGACTTCAACAAGATGATGAGGCTCATCAACGACATCGGCTTCGACAGCAGCTTCAGCTTCGTCTTCAGCCCACGCCCTGGTACCCCTGCCGCCGCTCTGCACGACGACACACCCCAAACTCTCAAGCTCCAACGGCTGCAACACCTGCAGGCCACGATCGAGACCAACCAGCGCCGCATCGGTGAATCGCGCGTGGGCACGGTGCAGAAGGTCTTGGTCGAAGGAAACGCCCGCAAAGATGCCGCCGAGTTGATGGGGCGCACCGAGTGCAACCGCATCGTCAACTTCGCAGGCAACCCGCGCTTGATCGGCCAGATGATCGATGTGCGCATCACCCAGGCTTACCCGCACTCGCTGCGCGGCGAGTTGATGACGAACGACAGAACGAGCGCCACCGAACTGCTCGCCATCTGACCACTCTCAGGCGATCTGAAGGCGGTTGCGCCCGCCCTGCTTGGCGGCATAAAGAGAGTGGTCGGCACGGGCGATGATCTGGTCCAGGCTGGCATCGCCCTCCCGCAAGCTGGCCACGCCAGCGCTGAAGGTCAACTCGAAGCCGAGCGCCGAGTTCACGTCACGCGCGATGGCTGCGCGCAGGCGCTGATCCACCGTCTGAGCTGCGGTGGCGTCCGACATCGGCAGCAGCACACAGAACTCCTCCCCGCCGTAGCGCCCCACCAGGTCGGGCTGGCGCACAAGCTGCTGCAACGCCTGGGCAAACAGCATCAGCGCCCGGTCACCGGCCTGGTGACCGTGCGTGTCGTTGATGCGCTTGAAAAAGTCGATGTCGAGCATGACCACCACCAGGCTGCGGCCATGGCGCTGCGCGAGTTGAAAGTGCGACAAGCCCTGCTCCATCCAGCAACGCCGGTTGAGCACGCCGGTCAGCCCATCGGTGGTGGCCAGGCGCTGCAGTTCGCGCTCGGCCTCGTCACGATGTGCCAACAGAAAGGCCAGCGTGCCAACCATCAAGCAAGCGTTGCTGATGATCAGACCGACGATGTTGATCCAGTGCGCCGACTCGAAGAGCGGGTAGCTCTCAGGCGCCATCACGACCAGGATCGCCCGGCCCGCCGCCATCACCCCCGGCGCCGCGAGCGCAAGGCCGGCCATCCAGCGCCAACGCCAGCTGCCCACCGCAGCCGGTCGGGTCAGCAGCCATGAAAGCCACAGCATCTGCAGGCTCAGCGCGACGTTGACGATGGCAATGCGGGCGGCAAAGTTATTGAACAGCAGCCAGTGCAGCACCGTGGCCACCAACGGAATACCAACGACCCAGGCGCGCGAAAACGGCTGCTGCAGGTAGGCCTTGGCCGCCAGGTGAACAAAGCTGAAGCTGCCCACCAACGCCGCCGAACCCAGGGTGGCGAACTCGCGCGGATAGCCCCGGTAAGCCGCCATCAACGAGGCCCAGCCCACCGCCTGCAGAAGCAAGGCCACGACCCAGAGGCGGATGCCGGAGCCGGTTTTCCACCGCACCCCGACCAGCAAGGCGCAGAACACCAACGTGACGTTGATGAACATCGAAAAGAAAAGCGTGAGGGCGTCGAGCTTCATGGAGGCAGGCCAACTGTGAAGGCCGAGTTCCGTCTGTTTTCGGCACCAACGGTGCGCAACTTGAGTGCTCGGCGCTTAGCCGCGCCGCGTTCCCCAGCCGGCCCACCAAAGCGCGAGCGCACTCACCAGCACCATTGCGCCATAGGTCAGCATCTTGCCGTCACGGCCCGTCCACAGCAGGCCGGCCACCAAGGCGATAGACGCCGCCAGCACCGCCCATGCCGCCATGCGCCACGGCGACACGCTTTTGAGGTCACGCCACCACAGCAACTTGGCCATGAAGGCCGCCATTACGCCAACCCCAAGCGCCGGCGCAAAGAAGTTCAGCAGGTGCCACAGCCCATCCAACACGCCCATTGCGTCACGCTCCGTGAAAAGGCTCCAACACAGCTGGTCACCAGGGGGAAGGCTTCAATTTTATAATGCGGGAATGAGCGTCTTCGCCCTCGGGCTGAACCACACCACGGCACCGCTGGATTTGCGAGGCCGGTTTGCGTTCACGCTCGAACAATTGGCGCCCACTTTGCAAGAGTTTCGCAGCCGCGTGAACCGCAAGGGCGGCGAGCCCGAAGTGGCCCTGCTGTCCACCTGCAACCGCACCGAGCTGTACTGCGCGGCCGACCCCGCCATGGTCGCACCCGCCGTCGACTGGCTGGCCGGTGTGGGTGGTGTGGCAAGCCAGCAGTTGATGCACCACGCTTATGTGCTTGAAGGTGGCGCTGCTGCCCGGCATGCCTTCCGCGTGGCCAGCGGGCTTGATTCCATGGTGCTGGGCGAGCCGCAGATCCTCGGCCAGATGAAGCAGGCGGTGCGTGAAGCCAGCACGGCCGGCACCCTGGGCACCACACTGCATCAGATGTTCCAGCGCTCTTTTGCGGTGGCCAAAGACGTGCGCACCTCGACCGAGATCGGTTCGCACTCGATCAGCATGGCCGCCGCCGCAGTGCGCCTGGCTTCGCAGTTGTTTGAAGACCTGCACGACACCAAGGTGCTGTTTGTGGGTGCGGGCGAGATGATCGAACTCGTGGCCACGCACTTCGCCGCGCGCCAACCCAAGGCCATGGCGGTGGCCAACCGCACGCTGGAGCGCGGCGAAAAACTCGCCGGCCGCTTCGGCGCCGAAGCGCTGCGCCTGGCCGACCTGCCGGCGCGCCTGGGTGAATTTGACGTGGTGATCTCCTGCACCGCCAGCTCTTTGCCCATCATTGGCCTGGGCGCGGTGGAGCGTGCGCTGAAGGCGCGCAAACACCGCCCGATGTTCATGGTCGACCTGGCCGTGCCACGCGATGTGGAGCCCGAAGTGGCCCGCCTGTCCGACGTCTACCTCTACACCGTCGACGACCTGTCGGCCCTGGTGCAAAGCGCGGGCGAAAAGCGCCAAGCCGCCGTGCAGCAGGCCGAAGCCATCATCGAGAGCGGTGTGCAGAGCTTCGTGCACTGGCTGGGCCAGCGTGGCTCGGTGCCCTTGATTCAGGCGCTCAACGCCCAAGCCGACGACTGGCGTGCGGTGGAGATCGCCCGCGCGCGCAAACTGTTGGCCAAGGGGGCAGACCTCGACGCGGTGCTCGGAGCCCTCTCGCGGGGCCTCACGCAGAAGATGCTGCGCGGCACGCTGGCCGAGCTGCACGCCGCCGATGGCGAGCACCGGGCCCAGCTGGCACAAACCGTTTCACGCCTGTTCCTGCGTGGCAACGCGCGCGACCCTTCAGACGACAAGCCCGGCAACAAGTACTAGCGACGCTGCGCCCGCCCTCTTGGCGGAGCGTTCGCGTGCCTTGCTTGGTTGACAGCGCACCGGCTCCGCCCCTCTCTCTCTCGGAGCCCGCATGAAAGACACCCTTCGCCAACAGTTCGAGCGCCTCGCCATGCGGCTGGCCGAACTCGACGCGACCTTGGCCGACCCGAGCGTGGCGAGCGACATGAACCGCTACCGCGCCCTCAGCCGTGAGCACGCCGAGGCCGATTCGCTGGTGCAACGTTTTCGCCAATACGAACAGCGTGAGCGTGATCTGGCTGCGGCCCGCGAGATGCTCGCCCTTCCCGACAACGACAGTGACATGGCCGAGATGGCGCAAGAAGAAATCGCCAGCGCCGAGGCCGACATCACCCGCCTGCACGGCGAGCTTCAGGCCGCCCTGCTGCCACGCGACCCCGACGACGGCCGCAACGCGTTCCTCGAAATCCGCGCCGGCACCGGCGGCGACGAGTCGGCGTTGTTCGCCGCCGACCTGCTGCGCATGTACTTGCGCCATGCCGAGCGCCAGGGCTGGCGCACCGAGGTGATGTCGCAGAGCATGTCTGACCTCGGCGGCTACAAGGAAGTGGTGTTGCGCATCGTCGGCGACGACGCCTACGCCCACCTGAAGTTTGAGTCGGGTGGCCACCGTGTGCAACGTGTGCCGACCACCGAAACGCAAGGCCGCATTCACACCAGCGCCTGCACCGTGGCCGTGATGCCCGAGCCCGACGAGGCCGAAGAAATCCAACTCAACCCGGCCGAGCTGCGCATCGACACCTTCCGAGCGAGTGGCGCCGGTGGCCAGCACGTGAACAAGACCGACAGCGCGATCCGCGTGACGCACCTGCCCACCGGCATCGTCGCCGAGTGCCAAGACGACCGCTCGCAGCACCGCAACAAAGCCAAAGCCCTGGCCGTGCTCGCCGCACGCCTGCGCGAAAAAGACCGCAGCGAACGCGCCGCAAAAGAAGCCGCTACGCGCAAGGGCCTGATCGGCAGCGGCGACCGCAGCGACCGCATTCGCACCTACAACTTCCCGCAGGGCCGGCTGACCGACCACCGCATCAACCTCACGCTCTACAAGCTGCTGGCGATCATGGAAGGCGATCTCGACGACGTGCTTGCCGCGCTGCAAGCAGCACGTGCTGCCGAACAGCTCGCCGAGCTCGAAGGGCGTGGCGCGTGAAAACGGTGGCCCAGGTGTTGACCCAGGCGCGCGGTGGCGGTGTTGACCGGCTCGACGCGCAGCTGCTGTTGATGTACGTGCTGGGGCGCACACGGAGCTGGCTGCTGGCCAACGACGATGCCGCACTGAGCGCCACCCAACAACTGCACGTGAGCCAGCTCCTCGCGCGACGCGCCAGTGGCGAACCGCTGGCCTACTTGGTGGGCGAGAAAGAATTCCACGGCCTCACGCTGTGCGTGTCTCCCGCGGTGCTGGTGCCGCGCCCCGACACCGAAACTCTGGTCGACTGGGCGCTGGAGCTGCTGCGCGGCGCCAACCACCCAAGCGTGCTCGACATGGGCACGGGCAGCGGCGCCATCGCCCTGGCGCTCAAACACGGCTGCCCGCAGGCCCGCGTGAGCGCACTCGATGCCAGCGCCGACGCCCTCGCCGTGGCGCGCGACAACGCCGATCGCCTGCAGCTCGACATCCAGCTGTTGCCAAGCGACTGGTGGCAAGGTGTTGCCGGACAGCGCTTCGACATGATCGTCAGCAACCCACCCTACATCGCCGAAGGTGATGTGCACCTTGCTGCGTTGCAACACGAACCCAGGCAGGCACTCACATCCGGCCCAGAAGGCCTGGACGCATTGCACCAGATCATCGCCGGCGCCCCGCAACACCTGAACGCAGGCGCCTGGCTGCTGCTCGAACACGGCCACGACCAAGCCCCCGCTGTGGCCAGCCGGCTCGCCGCAGCCGGTTTCAGCGAGATTACGACACGGCCCGATCTGTCGCGCACACCGCGTTGCACGGGGGGGCGACGGCGCTAAAAAAACAAGTGTTGCGGCATTGCTGCACACCCCCCGGATGAGCCATCCACCAAAGAGAGGATGAAGCCACACAGCCCCCGGCAAGCGGCGTAGCATCGTCTACACCGTTGCCCGATTGCCCGCAGTCTGGCCGGGCACCCCGGAGATCACCATGCGCAGAGTTGTCCGTTGCTTGGTTGGCACATTGGCCCTGGTGGCCACGTTTGCGCACGCCGGTTCGGGCGAGGGCCTGAATACCCCGTTGGATCATCCCGCCTGGGAAGGTTTGAAGGGCCGGCTGAGCTTCGGCACCGTCGCACCGTTTCGTGCTGAGCTGGGCAACACCACGTCCGAGCCGCTGCGCATCCACAGCCTGAGCGTGATGGGCGACTACTACCTCAGCCGCCCGTGGTTGGGCAGTGTCGGTGGCCTGCGCGCCACCAGCGGCTTGATGCTCGGCGCGCGAGGTTCGCTCTGGAGCAGCCCGGCGTCGATCGAGCGCCGCACCTCGCTGGCCGGCAGCCTCACCGATGGCAACACGGCTGACAACAACGGCACCGTGCCCTACCTCGGCGTGGGCTACACCGGCTTGTCCAGCAAAGGCGGCTGGGGGCTGTCGGCCGACCTGGGCCTGATGGCACTCAACCCACGATCGGCCGCCAAACTGGGCGCACAAAGCCTCGACGACACCATGCGCGACCTGCGCTTCACGCCGCTGCTGCAGTTGGGCGTGTCGTACTCCTTCTGACGCGGCTCAAGGGCATGTGCTCGCGGCGCATCGCATGCGCCCGGTTTGCCGTATAACCTCCCCTATCCCCAATGACACTGCCGGCGCACCCGGCGCGCGACCATGAGCGACGTTCAACAACGCATCGATGCCCTCGTCAAAAACAACCGTGTGGTGCTCTTCATGAAGGGCACCGCACAGTTCCCCCAGTGCGGTTTTTCTGGCCGCGCGGTGCAGATCCTCAAATCGTGCGGCGTCGGCGACCTGAAGACCTTCAACGTGCTCGAAGACGAAGCCGTGCGACAAGGCATCAAGGACTACGCCAACTGGCCGACCATCCCCCAGCTCTACGTGAACGGTGAGTTCGTCGGCGGCTCCGACATCATGACGGAGATGTACCAAGCCGGTGAGCTCCAGCAGGTGCTGGGCACGCAGGCCTGATCTTGGCCAGCACCGCTGCCCGCAGCCGGGTGGTCGTCGGCATCACGGGCGCCACCGGTGCGCTCTACGGCGTGCGGCTGCTGCAGCGCCTGAAGGCCACAGGCTGCGAAACCCACCTGGTGGCGAGCCCCGCCGGTGTGCTCAACGTGCACCATGAGCTGGGCCTTGACCGCAACGCGCTCGAAGCGCTGGCCGACAGGGCCTACAGCCCAGGCGACGTGGGCGCAGCGATCGCCAGTGGGTCGTTTGCCACCACCGCGATGGTGGTAGCACCGTGCTCGATGAAGACGCTGGCGGCCATCGCCCACGGCCTGTCGGACAATCTGCTCAGCCGCGCCGCCGACGTCACGCTCAAAGAGCGTCGCCGGCTGGTGCTGATGGTGCGAGAGACACCGTTCAACCTGGCCCACTTGCGCAACATGACCTCGGTAACCGAGATGGGCGGTGTGATCTTTCCGCCGCTGCCGGCCTTCTATCACCGGCCCGCGACCATCGACGATCTGGTCAACGACACGGTGGAGCGTGTGCTCTCGCTGCTGGGTGTGGCCGACGCGCAGCCCCAGTCCTGGGCCGGGCTGTAACCCGCGTCAGTCTGCCTTGAATGCCCAAGCTTTTCGCGCGCCGAACACCAGATTGGGATACTCCGCGCGGCCACGGCTGCCGTTGTAGCGCCCGAGCGCCAAGAACAGATCGCCTCGCTCGATGTTGAGGTAGTGGCGCAAGATCACGCAGCCGAAGCGCAGATTGGATTGCATGTGAAAGAGCTTGGCCGTGTCGCCATTGCCGATCAGCCTGGCCCAAAACGGCATCACCTGCATGTAGCCGCGCGCACCCGCGCTGCTGATGGCGTATTTGCGAAAGCCACTCTCCACCTGCACCACACCCAGCACGAGTGAGGGCTCCAGACCAGCGCGCGCGCTTTCGTACCAGAGCGTCTCCAGAAATTCGACGCGTGCCACATGCTCGGCCTTGCGCTTCTTCAGCCGGTTGCTCATCTCGCCCAGCCACTTGAGGTAGGCCAGGCGCGCCTGCGTGGTCTCGAACACGGGCTTGGGCGGCGCGCGGTTGGCAATGGCGGCCGACAGCGCCGAGCGCACCGCGTCGGCGAGTGGCTCTTCTACCTGGGCGCCTGCCCATGCCGAGGGGGTGTTCAGCAGCCAAGGAGACAGCACAACCGCGGCCAGAAGCCGCCGCCGCTCACATCCCCGAGCCAGTCTCATGAGCTGAGCTTGCCCTTCAGGAAGCTGGCCACCTCAGCGACCTCCACGGCCGTGGATTGGGCGTCACGGCGGCCCTGGTACTCCAGCTTGCCTTCCTTGAGGCCACGGTCGGACAGCACCACGCGGTGTGGCACGCCGATCAGCTCCCAATCGGCAAACATCGCACCGGGGCGCTCGCCGCGGTCGTCGAGCATCACGTCGATGCCAAGGGACTGCAGCTGTTCGTGCAACTGGTCGGCCGCCACCTTGACATCGGCCGAGCGGTCGTAACCAATGGGGCACAGCACCACCGTGAAGGGCGCCATCGCCAGCGGCCAGATGATGCCGCGCTCGTCGTGGTTTTGTTCGATGGCCGCACCGAGAATGCGGGTGACGCCGATGCCGTAGCAGCCCATCTCCAGCAACTGCGGCTTACCGTTTTCGTCGAGGTACGTGGCGTTCATCGCCTTGGAGTACTTGGTGCCCAGGTAGAACACATGGCCGACCTCGATGCCCCGCTGCATCGCAAGCGTGCCCTTGCCATCCGGCGATGGGTCGCCCTCGATCACGTTGCGAATGTCGGCCACCACATCGGGCTCGGGCAAGTCGCGCGCCCAGTTGGCGCCGGTGAAGTGGAAGCCGGCCTCGTTGGCGCCGCAGACAAAGTCGCTCATCGCCGCCACCGTGCGATCGACCACCAGGCGCAGCGGCTTCTTCAGGGCGATGGGGCCGAGGTAACCGGGTTTGCAGCCAAAGTGCTCGTCTATCTCGGCCGCGGTGGCAAAGCGGTAGCCGTTTGTCAGGCCCGGCACCTTGCCGGCCTTCACTTCGTTCAGCGAGTGATCGCCACGCACGAGCAACAGCCACACGGTCGTCTTGAACACGTCGCCTCCCTCGCTCTTCTCGTCGGTGGCCAGCACCAGCGATTTGACGGTTTGCGACAGCGGCACCTTCAGCAACTGGGCTACGTCTTCGCAGGTGCTCTTGCCCGGCGTCGGGATCTTCGTCAGCGCCTGTATCGGCGCCGCGCGTTGCGCGATCAGCGGCAAGGCTTCGGCCAGCTCGACGTTGGCAGCGTAGTCCGATTGAGGGCAGTAGGCGATGGCGTCTTCGCCGGTGTCTGCAATTACCTGGAACTCATGCGACTTGTCACCCCCGATGGCGCCGGTGTCGGCCGCCACGGCTCGGAAGGTCAAACCCATGCGTTCGAAGATGCGCACGTAGGCGGCATACATCGCTTCATAGCTCTTGCCGGCGGCCGCCACATCGCGGTCGAAGGAGTAAGCGTCCTTCATCGTGAATTCTCGCCCGCGCATCACGCCAAAACGAGGCCGGCGTTCGTCGCGGAACTTGGTCTGGATGTGATAGAAATTTCTCGGCAACTGCCGGTAGCTGCGCAGCTCCTGGCGCGCGATGTCGGTGATGACTTCTTCTGAAGTCGGCTGGATGATGAAGTCGCGGTCATGCCGGTCTTTCACGCGCAGCAGCTCAGGCCCCATCGCCTGGAAGCGCCCCGTTTCTTGCCACAGCTCGGCAGGTTGCACCACCGGCATCAGCAGCTCAACGGCGCCCGCGCGGTTCATCTCTTCGCGAATGATCGCCTCGACTTTGCGGATCACTCGCAAGCCCATCGGCATGTAGTTGTAGATGCCCGCACCCAAGCGCTTGATGAA